>CALMWI010000216.1 GCA_937873545.1 uncultured bacterium
TTTTTCCTAAAATGACGTCCATTTAATTTTGCCGCCTTTATACTACTTTAACTTCAATGTTAACACCAGCGGGAAGCTCTAATTTTGTTAATGCTTCCATGGTTTCTGTTTTAGAGTTTAAAATTTCAACCAGTCTTTTGTAAATACGCTTCTCGAACTGCTCTCTTGACTTCTTGTTAACGTGTGGAGAGCGGAGAACCGTATAAACAGTTTTTTTTGTCGGAAGAGGTACAGGACCGGATATAACCGCTCCTGTTTCTCTAGCCTTCTTAATGATCTTCTCGGTTGAAATGTCAATCAAATGATAATCATATGATTTTAATTTGATCTTTATTTTTTGCGAAGCCATTTTTACCTCTTAAGTTTTCAAAATCTTCTATTCGACTATTTGCGCAACAGCGCCGGCTCCGATTGTCCTTCCGCCTTCTCTGATAGCGAATCTCAGACCGTGTTCCATAGCTACAGGATATATAAGCGCTACATTTATCTCTGTGTTGTCGCCGGGCATGATCATTTCTACGCCTTCGTTGAGGGTTATAGAACCGGTCACATCAGTAGTTCTGAAATAGAACTGCGGTCTGTAGTTATTGAAGAAAGGCTTGTGTCTTCCGCCTTCTTTTTCTGTAAGAACATAAACCTCTGATTTGAATTTTGTGTGCGGCGTAACGCTTCCGGGTTTAATAACGCACATACCTCTTTCGATGTCTTTTTTATCTATACCTCTGAGCAGGAGTCCTACGTTATCTCCGGCATCTCCGGAATCAAGAAGCTTTCTGAACATCTCAACGCCTGTACAAACAGATTTTCTTTTGTCTGATGTCAGACCTATTATCTCTACCTCTTCACCAACCTTGATCCTTCCTCTTTCGATCCTTCCTGTAGCAACAGTACCTCTTCCTGTGATCGAGAACACATCCTCAACCGGCATCAGGAACGGTTTTTCGGTATCTCTCTGAGGAGTTGGAATGTATGCGTCAACGGTATCCATCAGCTCGAGGATACATTTTGTTTTTTCCGGATCATCAGGGTGTTCCATTGCGTTCAGAGCAGATCCTTTTACAAAAGGTACATCTGAAGGGAATTTGTACAGGTCGAGAAGCTCTCTGACTTCCATTTCAACAAGGTCAAGGATCTCCGGATCGTCAACCATATCGACTTTGTTCATAAAGACAACGAGATAGGGAACGTTCACCTGTCTTGCAAGAAGGATATGCTCTCTTGTCTGAGGCATAGGCCCGTCAGCAGCAGATACAACAAGGATCGCTCCGTCCATCTGAGCAGCACCGGTAACCATGTTCTTAACATAGTCAGCGTGTCCGGGGCAGTCAACATGGGCGTAATGTCTTTTCACAGTCTCATATTCGATATGAGCGGTATTGATTGTAATACCTCTTTCTTTTTCTTCCGGAGCTTTGTCGATCTCGTCGAAAGCCATGATCTTCGCACCGGTAATTTTGTTCAGAACCAGAGTTATCGCCGCCGTGAGGGTCGTTTTACCATGGTCAACGTGACCTATGGTTCCGATGTTCACGTGCGGTTTGGTCCTTTCAAATTTTTCCTTAGCCATTTAGTTTCCTCCGTAATAAACTTTTAACTTTATACCATTTAAATTTAATTGTTATAAACATATCCGAATTTCTTCAGTGTCTTTTTTGTGTCCTCGTCAGACATCGGTACGAACTCTTTAAACTCCATTGTCGAAGAAGCCCTTCCCTGAGACAGGTTCCTGAGCCTGTTAGTATATCCGAACATTTCTGAAAGCGGTACGGTAGCCCTGATAACCTGATACTCATTTCTGAGTTCGAGGTCATCTACTTTCCCTCTTCTTGTATTTATGTCTCCTGTTAAACTGCCTACATAGGGAAGAGGAGTGTGGATCTCCACTTTCATTACCGGTTCCAAAAGTATCGTGCCTGATTTATCTGCGGCTTCTCTGAAGGCCAGATTTCCGCATACCTTGAAAGCCATTTCAGATGAATCCACAGGATGATAAGATCCGTCAATAAGTTCGACTTTCAGATCGAGAATTGGATATCCTGCCAAAGGCCCTGATGTTAAAGCATCTTTAATTCCGTCCTCTATTGCAGGTATATATTCTTTCGGTATCCTTCCGCCGGTTATCTTGCTCACAAAAACAAATCCGCTGTTGGGTTCGCCCGGGCCGATATTAAGAACTGCATGCGCAAACTGACCTTTACCTCCGGTCTGTTTGATATGCCTGTAATTCACGGTTACCATCTTTCTTAATCTTTCTTTATAAGCTACCTGCGGAGCGCCGACATTCACCTGGAGATTAAATTCTCTTTTAAGTCTGTCTATTATTATCTCTAAATGAAGCTCTCCCATACCCGATATTATTGTCTGCCCTGTTTCTTCGTTCTGTTTTATAATGAAAGTTGGATCTTCTTCGGCAAGTTTTATAAGGGAATCAGTAAGCTTATCAGAATCTGTTTTCGTCTTAGGTTCGATCGCCTGATGAACAACAGGCACCGGAAACTTCAGTGTCTCGAATCTGATCCTTTTGTTGTTATCGCACAGTGTATCGCCTGTCCTTGTATTTTTAAGGCCGACAACCGCAACGATGTCTCCTGCCTGACAACTCTCTTTGTCCTCTCTTTTGTTGGACATCATCTGAAGTATCCTGCCGAACCTTTCTTTTTTCATAGTGTGCGAATTGATAACCGCATCACCGACTTTAGCCCTGCCTGAATATACTCTCAGATAAATAAGTTTTCCTACATAAGGATCTGTCATGACCTTAAAGGCATAAGCGGAGAACGGTTCTTCAGGAGACGGTTTCCTTGAGATTACTTCATCGCTGTCGCTCGTAAAACCCTGATACTCTTCAGTATCGACCGGCGACGGCAAATAATCTATCACTCCGTCAAGCAAAGCCTGAACACCCTTATTTTTAAATGACGATCCGCAGAATACAGGTACAATTTTCATATCCAGAGTAGCTTTTCTGATAGCTGTTTTAAGCTTTTGTTCAGAGATTTCTTTTCCTTCAAGAAAAAGCTCCATAAGATGATCATCGTATTCAGAGATAGACTCTAGAAGAAGTTCCCTGTAGTGGTGTGTGATTTTAATAAGATCATCAGGAATATCAATCTCTTCGAAAATAAGACCGTCTTCCTGCTTGTACATTCTTGCTTTAAGGTGAATAAGATCGATCACGCCTGCGAACATCTCACCCATACCTACGGGAATTTGTACCGCTACAGGATGCGCTCCGAGCCTTTCAGATATCATATCAAGAACGTTATAGAAATCAGACCCGACTCTGTCCATCTTGTTAACGAAAGCTATACGCGGAACTTTGTAATGATCAGCCTGTCTCCATACGGTTTCAGACTGAGGTTCGACCCCGCCGACACCACAGAACAGAGCGATAGCTCCGTCAAGAACTCTTAAGGACCTTTCGACTTCAACCGTAAAATCAACATGGCCGGGGGTATCGATAATGTTTATCGAATGTCCTTTCCACTCGCATGTTGTGGCAGCCGAAGTGATTGTTATCCCTCTTTCCTGCTCCTGAGGCATCCAGTCCATAACCGCCGTTCCGTCATGCACCTCTCCCACCTTGTGAACTTTGCCCGTATAGAACAAAATCCTCTCAGTGGTAGTTGTTTTGCCTGCGTCGATATGGGCCATGATCCCGATATTTCTTAGATTTTCAAGAGCCATTCTTTTTTAGAACCTAAAATGAGCAAAAGCTTTATTGGCTTCTGCCATTTTATGCATGTCTTCCTTTTTCTTTATTGATGCGCCTTCGTTCTTTGAAGCCGCGATAAGCTCGTCTGCAAGCTTAGACGACATTGATTTGCCGCTTCTTTTTCTTGAGTTCGCGATGATCCATCTGATAGCCAAAGCTTCTTTCCTTTCGGATCTGATCTCAAGAGGAACCTGAACATTCGCTCCTCCGATCCTTCTTGATTTAACTTCGAGGACAGGTTTTACATTCTCGATCGCCTGTCTGAAAATCTCGTTCCCTTTCTTACCTTTTTCTTTCTGCTCGATCGTATCTAATGCAGAATAAAAAATTCCTTCGGAAATAGATTTTTTACCCGATTTCATCATATTGTTGATGAATCTTGCGATCACCATATCCTTATACAGCGGATCAGGCAGAATTTTTCTTTTGATTGTCTTTGATCTTCTGGACATTTAAATCCTCATCCTTTTACTTTTTAGGCCTTTTAGCGCCGTATTTTGAACGGGCCTGCAGTCTGTTCGTCACGCCTGCTGTATCCTGAGTTCCCCTTATGATGTGATATCTCACACCGGGAAGATCCTTTACCCTGCCGCCTCTTATAAGAACAACGGCATGTTCCTGCAGGTTGTGTCCTTCGCCGGGTATGTAAGCCCAGACTTCCATCGAATTGGAAAGCCTGATCCTTGCGACCTTTCTTAAAGCCGAATTAGGCTTTCTAGGCGTCATTGTGGTTATTTTTGTACAGACGCCTCTTTTTTGAGGACAACCCTGCATTGCGGGAGACTTGGTCTTTTTCTTTATGACCTGTCTCCCGAATTTTACT
>CALMWI010000217.1 GCA_937873545.1 uncultured bacterium
CAGCACGACAGTGATCGAGGTAGGAGTGGACAATCCCAACGCGACGGTAATGCTCGTTATGCACTCCGAAAGGTTCGGGCTTTCGCAGCTTCATCAGCTCAGAGGCCGCGTCGGCAGAGGCAGCTATCAGTCCTACTGCATACTTCACCTCGGTGAGGTTAATAATGACGAAACCGCCGCACGCGTGAAGGTCATGGAAACGACTAACGACGGATTTAAAATAAGCGAAGCCGATTTTGAGCTCAGAGGCCCCGGCGAATTCTTCGGCGAGAAACAGAGCGGTATGCCCGATCTGAAGCTTGCTCACCTGATCTATGACAGAGATATTTTAAATGAAGCCCGTACCGACGCTTTCGATCTTTTGCAAGGTGATCCGATCCTTGCAGATCATCCCGACTTAAGAGATTTCATGAACCATAAATTCAAAGATAAAGTTCAGTTTCTCGATTACAGCTAACGAAAATTACTAACATAAATCTAACAAAAATTAAATAATGCAATAACATTCAGACTTTAAATTTATTATATTGTCTGAAACAGCAATGAGGAAGTATGGCCAGAGAAAGGATTTTTATAGTCGAGGATGAGGAAGATATTCAGGAACTGATATCATACAATCTTGTAAAAAATTCATTTTCGGTTAAAATATTCGGGAACGGCGAAGATTTTCTCTCCTATCTTGAAAGCGATGCATGTGATCTGATCCTGCTCGACCTGATGCTTCCCGGAATGGACGGGCTTGAGATCTGTAAGAAACTCAAGAAAACACCGGGTACGGAAAATATACCTGTGATCATGCTTACAGCGAAGGGTGAAGAGTCGGATATTATCACAGGACTTGAACTGGGTGCTGATGATTATATAATCAAGCCGTTCAGCCCTAAAGTTCTCGTTGCGAGAGTAAAAGCTGTTCTTCGCAGAAAAGAGCAGATCACCGAGATCAAAAAAGAAAATGTTACAGCCGGCGGCATTCAGATAGTACCGGGCAGATTTGAAGTTATTGTAAATAATGAAAAGATAGAACTTACGGCATCAGAATTTAAAGCACTTCATCTTCTTGCCGGAAGACCCGGCTGGGTATTCACAAGATATCAGATCGTCGAGAGCGTTCACGGGGAAAATTACCCCGTGACCGACCGCAGCGTTGATGTTATGATGGTCAGCTTAAGAAAGAAACTTAAAGAGTGCGGCAGATATATTGAAACCCTCCCCGGTATAGGTTATAGATTTATGGATAAATAAAATGAAAAGAAAACCCTTTTTCTGGAGCATCTTTCCCGCATTCGTTTTTATAACTTTCATTTCGGGACTGCTGATAATTATATTCTCGGTGAAAACATTCAAGCAGATCTATGCGGATTTTATTTATGAAAAGATGATCGATGAGTCCAAGCTCATTCAGGCCGTCATAGACCGGACGGATTCTACCGAAACAGCTAAACTCGACAGCATAATCACATCATTCGCTTCCGTTCTTTCGTCCAGAATAACTATAATAGACGAAGCGGGCTTAGTACTTGCTGACAGCAGAGAAAAAGCATCCGGGATGGAAAACCATCTCGACAGGCCGGAAGTAAAGAAAGCTGTCATGGGAGAAACGGGAAGGTCTGTAAGGTTCAGCTCTACTTTGAAAAAGGAACTGATGTACACAGCACTGCCTGTCTTTACTTCCAACGGGAAGAAATTTATCGTAAGGA
The DNA here is from genome assembly GCA_937873545.1 of uncultured bacterium. Lineage (GTDB taxonomy): Bacteria > UBA4055 > UBA4055 > UBA4055 > UBA4055 > UBA12480. The sequence continues at coordinate 1,698 of CALMWI010000217.1, forward strand.
CGGCTTATCCTCTAATGACATTTTCCGATACTATAGGACTGTTCACGAAAAAGATCCTGTGGATAGTTTCGATCGTCATACTTATGCTGGCCTCCGTCAGCCTTTATCTGTCAAAAAGGTTGAGCGCTCCGCTGATACAGCTCAAAGACAAGGCTAAAAAGATAGCGGAAGGCGATTTCAAACAGGACATTGAGGATTATCCGCATTATGAAACCAATCAGCTTTCGGAATCAATGAATTTCATGGCATTTGAGCTTGAAGACAAAATATCGAGACTTGAATTCAGAAGTAACGAGCAGGCTGCTATATTAAGATCAATGATCGAAGGCGTAATAGCAGTTGATATG
>CALMWI010000218.1 GCA_937873545.1 uncultured bacterium
ATTCTTTCGGAGCTTTAAAAACGGAATAAGTTCCGACATATTCATAAAAATCAGCGCTTTCTTTCCAGCCGAGCGCGTTTTCATCAGTATCCGAACCGTACGGCCTGTACGAGCAGTAGGCTTCGAATTCATCGAATATTTTGTCACCGGCTCCGTTGTAAATGTTGTTTATCCTCGGAATATCCTGTGTAATTGAACCGAGAGAAGATTTTAAGTTCGCAAAATCTTCCTCTTTGTATGTAAAGCTGATATACTGATCAATAAGGTCATAAGTTATGCTGTTTAATACTACGGTTTTTCCTGTCGTCTGTCTATAATAAAGAGTGTCAGCCTGATAGAACGGGCTGTGTATATGATGATCTACCCTTTCGTAAAAGTCGCCCGGCCTTATGTCTTTATGGATCTCTTCGAGCCCGAGCTCCGTATTGACTCTGAGCGTATATATTTTTAATTCTGTTGTCGTTTCCGCATCCCAGATCCCGTTTGGCAGTTCAGCTATTATTTCCTCATCATTCTGTTTTATATTATAAAATTTTCTCTGATCTACAAAAGGTTCGCCGGTATCATTATATGTATCTCCGTCAACATAAGGTTCGTCTGCTCCGGGAAATTCGTCCTCCGCCGTATATAGGTCGGCTTCGTAGATCCCGCTCATATTATTGTCTGAATAACCTTCGACTATCTCGCCGTACAGGCAGTCTCCGTCAAATCCGGAATATGTAGTCCCTTTTTCCCAATAATTCCATGAACCGTCGCCGTTCGAATCAAACAGTTTATCGCCGTCCCAGACGCCGTTCATATTTGCATCATAAACAGGATCAAATGCAATAAAAATATCACCTGCATCAATATCGCAGTAACCAAGACCTGAATTGTCATCATAATATTCGCGGTCAAAATATCCGTTCTGGTTTGTATCGGTATAGCCTTCGGCCTCTCCGCCGTCCCTTACACCGTTCCTCTTTACATCATTATTTCTCGAAGGATCACCGTAGTCAACTGTGAACCTGTCCATCGAATCGGACATGACAAAGTCTCCTGGATCGTAGCCGCCCGGCAGGCTTTCATACTGCCTGTTATAGCGGGAAAATATCAGATCATAGTAGCTGTTCCGGTTAATATTGTGCCGCCAGGTTATATTCAGTACTGAAACATCAGAAATTGTTTCAGTCGCTGTCTCAGGAGTATAGCGGTAATAATAATCATACTCGATCCCGTGCTCCCTTGATTTCATATAAGATGCGCTCAATTTCATTGTGGGATTGAAATCATAAGCTCCTTTCAAGATAAGATTGAACGAATTTTCGCGCCTCTGAGGCATTTTGATGCCGATACCCGTAAGATCATAATCGTTGAACTTGACATAATCTCCGCCTGCATCTCCTTTATCCCTGTATGATTCAGCATATCCGTTCTGCATCGTCAGGTCAGTACCGATGTAGTAAGTAGGCTTATTTCCGTTTATTGAAAACGGCATCGGACCGCTCAGGCTGAATTCGCCTCTGTCATAATTTAGTGTGCTTTCCCCTGCAAAAAAGTCTGTTTCATATTTTACATGCCCGCCTGTTTTTTCCTGATCGCCTGTCTTCAGTATTATATTCACGCTGCCGGAAAGCGCGTCGCCATATTCTGCATCCGGTACACCTTTCATAATGTTAAATGATTCGACATTGGCAAAATTTATTTCTACAGGATTAGTTTTTGCACCGGTAGGATCACCGATCATGATCCCGTCTATTATGTAATTTACTTCTCCGGCTCTTCCGCCTCTAAAATGCAGTTCGCCTTCGGCGTCCTTTTTTATTCCGGCAGTCGCATTCAGAACGCCTTCTACTGTCGTTACTGCCAGCTTGTCAACATGGCCCATGTCTATACTGCGCATTGATGTTGTCACATCCTTTTCGACTTTCTGTTCCATGGCAACTTCTACACCTATTGCCTCAAGCTCTATTTCTCCGGCTTTCATCTTAATATTCTGACTTGTGGTCAAGTCCGTTTTTACTCTCACATCTTTTACTTCTTTTGAGGTATATCCGACAAATTCGGCTTTTAAGTTGTAAGTCCCAGCCCTGACTCCTATTATAAAATAATACCCCGCCGCATCTGTCTCTGCACCATAAGTTGTACCGGTCACAGTAACATTTGCTCCGGGAAGAGGGTCTCCGTTATCGTCGGTTACATAGCCTTTTATCTTGCCTGTTGTCTGGCAAAATACCGTTATTGAAAGCAATAAAACAAAAAACGAAATATTTCTGATCTTAAATCTAATTATGTTTACCTCGTCAGTACCATTTTCTTGGTTTCTGAGAATCCGTTAACTTCCAGTTTATAAAAATAAATCCCTGAATTCAATGCAGAAGCATCATAATTTACTGAATGTGAGCCTTTCAACATCTTCTCATTCTTCAGATCTACTACAAGCTCACCTTTAGCATTATAAACTGAAAGTTTTACTTTTGAATCATTCTGAAGCGCAAATCTGATTTCAGTTGAAGGATTGAACGGATTCGGATAATTCTGCTCTAAAGTAAAATCCTTGACCATACTCACCTGTGCAGTCTCAATTCCTGTCCCTGTTCCGGTTATCTTCCATACTTTCATAAACTGCTGGAAGTCATCGTAGCTTGTCGGCGGATCAAGAATTGGATTTGATTCATCATAATATTGGCAAGCGGCATATACAGTAAGTACGCCATCATTAGTGCCGGGTGCGACATTCGTACCGTGATTTGATACCGACCAGCCGCTTTCATGCAAGCTTGCTGTTTTTGTGATATTATGAACATATCTTAACTCATACTCAGCGCCGGATACATATTCGTTCGGAAATGTCACTGTTTTATCGAATGACCAAGTTTTACCGTTATCAGGTGAATAAGAAAAAAATGCGTCATCTAAATAAAAATACGGCTCATACGGATAAGGATTCGACTGCCAGCGCGTCTCAGGTCTGTCCCACCATGTAGTATAAATTACTCCGTTTCCTGCATATCCTGCGGACCCGGCTCCCATAAATCGTTCATATTGATTATCATCTATTCCCATATAATTACCGATAAAGCTGATATCTTTCCATACTACTCCTGACTCAGTGATCTCTCCGATTATATCATAGTATCCGGTTACAACTTTTTCATAATTTGTTTTGAACCTCCTACCGCTTTCAAATTCAGTTGTTGATGCTTCAATTTTCGCTATTACATGCACAATGTTGCTTTCAGTAGTTACAACATCTAATTGAGTAGGTAAAAAAGGATAATTTAAAGGGTACT
>CALMWI010000219.1 GCA_937873545.1 uncultured bacterium
AAAAACAGCGGCCGTCAGTGTACCTCCGAACTCTTTAGAGTTATAGGTTCTTATAATTGATTTATACGAACTAATCATAGCCGATTCAATTAATTTTGAATTATATTCAATTGTTTTATCTTTGCAGTGCATGAAATCTATATTTTTTGATAATACTAGTCTTACATTGGACGCAGAACCTACTATTTTCTCAAATTCTTCTTTATTCACGGATGAAAGATTTGAGATTACTTTAGAGATATTTCTGTTATATTTAAGTTTAAGATATCTGACTGCGTAAGAAATAAAAATACATATTGCCAAAGAATTCCTTGAAGTCGAAAATCCTAAGGCAGCAATATTACCTTTGCATGCATAAAGAGAAAATCTGTAAATGGATTCGACTCCGGAGCTTTTCTTTATCCTTTTGATAATATGATATTTGAAGTATAGCTCATCGTCTTTTATGTTTTTGCTCTTCTTGCCATTCTCAAATTGATTTAATCTTTTTGAAATCAACGAAATCGAACAATCCAACTTAAAATGTTCTTTTATGTCATATAATTTCGCTTCAGGATTTTCTTTTTTATAAGCAGACATCTCACTTATTTCCGCACTGTTTATTATTTTAATTCTTTTCTTTCTTGTTGAAATAAATCCCTCTAGCCCTTGTGTATCCAGTTTGATGATCCATCTGCTGATTGTGTTTCTGTTAACATTATATACCGATGCAGAATCTGAAATACTCTCCTTCTTCGCGTATTCGCATACTTCAGCTTTGAATTCGGGCGGATATTTTAATTTTTTCACAGCCAGACAATTTACCTTTTATATAACAGGCATATAAATTAAGCAATTTTGAAGTAAAAACAAGAGTTTTAAAATAAAAAAAACGGGCGAGTGTGGGAATCGAACCCACCCGGGACGCTATTAACGCCCTGCAGAACGGATTTGAAGTCCGCGAGAGCCACCAGGTCTCCATCCAAGCCCGAATAGATAGTAATATATAAATATCGCTATGTAAAGTCAATTATGAAATATTACTTGCTTAATTAAATCGATTAATATAATTTTACAAAAAAAATGAGCGCAAATATGAAATACTTACCTTTGATCCTTATTTTATCTTCGTTGTTATTTTCTAAAATGATCATAACCGAAGTAATGTTCAACACTTCGGCGGACGAAAATCAGGATGAGTTCATCGAGATATACAACAATTCGGACAGCACAGTTGATATTTCAGGCTGGGCGATAGCCGACAATGCTGAGACCGATCTATTAATAAAATATCATGGTTTTACGGATATGCTTTTAAAGCCTTTTTCCTACTGCGTAGTAATGGACTCTTCCTATTACCTGAACAGCATTGAATATGAGGATCTTATCCCCGATTCCGTTTTGAGAGTAATGATTAATGACGGCTCGATGGGGCAGTACGGGCTGAGCAACTCGTACGATGAGACAATAAAGATCTTAGACCCTGATTCTGCGCTAGCGGATTCAGTCACATATGATTACACGACAGCAGAAGGCTACACATGGGAAAGAAGCTCATATACAGAACCTTCATGGCAGAAGTCCCTTGTCCTTCGCGGAACACCCGGATTTAAGAATTCCGTAATGCCTCTCGATACCGACCTTGAATTGTATTCGATAGCGAAACCTGCTGTAATTGATCCTGCCGGAAATAACATTTTTACCGTAAAAGTGCGCAATAAGGGTTTAAGCACAATTTCAGGCTTCAGGATAAATTTAAATATCAACGGGACTTTCTACAACTTCGCTGATCACGCCGGAATCATAGCATCGAACGATTCCGCTTTCGTTGACTTTACCGTATTTTTTGATAATTCGGGAACGCAGGAACTTCTTTTTAATGCTGAAGCTGAGAATGACAGCGGGCTGAATAATAATTCGCTGACTCTTTCAGTATTCGTTCCGTACATCGATAAGCCCATTGTGCTCAATGAGTTCATGAAAAATCCCGCAGCCGGACAGTGCGAGTATATTGAAATATATAATATTTCGGGTGAACCGGTAAATATCGGCGATTTCGGTTTATCCGATGAAATAAAAACATCTGCGGTATTTTTTCCCGACAGCCTGATCCAGCCTGACAGCTTCATAGTAATGGCTAAGGATACGACCATTTTCGCCTTCCCCGATGTGATCCGGCAAAATGTCTTCATCGCCTCAAATCTGCCCGCTTTGAATAATGCCTACGATAAAATATTCATTCTCACAATAGACTCTCAGGCTGTTGACAGCATTTATTACGATGATATGGATGACGATGCAGGCAGAAGTATTGAAAAAATAAACACTGAATTCGATTCAAATAACATGAACAACTGGCATTACTGCGTAAATGACGGCACTCCGACAAGGGAAAATTCAGTGTATCAGGAACCTGAAGACATCGGGGGATCGGCTCATTTTAAGATCAGCCCCAAAACAGCTACTCCCAACGGTGACGGCGAGAACGACAATCTCCTGATAGCTTATCAATTCGATTCGAGCTATATCTACCTGACCATGAAAGTCTATAACATCAAAGGCCAGCTGATATCAAAGCCGTTGAACGGCGAATATTCTGCGTCCAAAGGAAATATCGTCTGGAACTGCAAGAATGATAATGACATGACCGTTGACACTGGTGCTTACATCTGCCTGCTTAAAGCTAAAGACGACAACGGAAAGGTAGTCGAATTAAAAGAAGCGTTCTATATAGCAAAATGAAATAATTATTCATTTGCATTATTAAAAATTTAAAACTATATTGCTTTCGGTAAATACAGTTAGTTGGTTGATAAACCTATAAAATTCAGTAAGAGGAGGCATTTATGCAAAGCCGGTATGTGAGATTGTTAATTGCATTTTTAATTCTTTTCGCTTCGTTTGCCTGCGGTCTTTTCGCGCAAAACCCAAAATCTGTTACTGAATTCCATGACAATTTTGAGAGTGGAACAGGTCAATGGATACTGTCAAACGGCTGGGGACTGGACGGAATGTATAAATATTCCGGGTCGTATTCTCTGTCTGAAAGCCCCAACACAATTTATTCCAGCTATCTCGAACTTTTACCACAGGGAGGTTCAGTCGGGCAAATAGCGAGTACTCTGGACTTCTCAGGAACTCCCAATGCTGAAATGAATTTCTGGTTCAGATATGAAATTGAAAGTATTTTTGATAGACTAAGCGTTCAGGCAAGCATTGACGGAATTAATTGGACTACTCTCGACAGCTGGGACGGAAGTGTTACCACATGGTACTTGGAAACTGTGTCTCTTGGCGGTCTTGCAGGTCAATCCGGTGTACATATCCGCTTTTTATTTGCTTCAGATGCCGGTGTAGAACTTATCGGCTCAAACATAGATGAACTCAATATTATACCCCATAGCAATGATAGCACTCCGCCTTTAGTTTTTTATTCTAAAGACGAAGACTATTTTGACAGCAATCCGGATGGGTTTGAGATTAGAACACAGATTACTGACTATTCCGGTATTGATTTCGCAAATGTTCTTTACAAGGTTAACAATGGCATCGAATTAACTTTACCGCCACAGGAAATAAACGGAAGCGAATACTATTATGTCATTCCTGAGCAAACTGCAGGATCGTATGTCGAATTCAGATTTTACTGCAGTGATAATGCGGCAATACCCAACCTAAGTTACACCGGTCCGTTCTTCTATACAGCCGGGTTACATCATGTTTATGATACTCCTCAATCTTTTGCTATGAACAGTATTAAGAGTGATCCCGTATCAGAGGGAGATGTTGAGGAAATATCAGTAAAATTTACGATTTATAAAGATGATATGGTTGGAGCTGTAATCTCTGGCTATACTGTAGGTTTAGTTAACGCTACTATGCTTATCCAAATATATACTGATGACAACGGTCTGCCGGGAAATCCTCTGCTGCCTTCGCGGGTTCCTTTCACTAATCCGGCAGCTTTGGGCGATCCGGATAAATGGGGATATCTTGATCTGAGTTCCTTTAGCCAGCTGAAAAATCTGGAAGGTAACTTTCATATAGGCATTTCAAGCGATACCGATGGTGATTCCGGAACAACATATTATACTACCTGCTATAATGAAGGGAATACAAGAGCCTGTGTCAAACTTGTTCCGGATGGAGGAGGCAACACAGTATGGTACGTAGATTATGACTACGGGTATTATATAAGAGCCGTAACGACCAATAATAAAATCCCACCCGGAACTATCAGCCCCAATCCTGTTAGTATATCTCAAAATATTCAGCTAAATTCAACGACAGGCTCACTTCTTGCCGTGAACAACACAGGCAGCGGAGAATTAAATTATTCCGCCAGTTTTGAATATGACGGTAATATGCTAGAAGGATATTCTTTTTATTTGGAGAATTATAATACATCGCTTAACTGGAGCACATCCGGCGATTTAGTCTGGTACAGAGATACAGGCACTTCAAATCTTGACGGTACACCTTTTGCAAGAGTTGACGCACTTACTTCCGGAGGGAGCATAACAAAATACGGAGTATTGACTTCAGGCATAATTGACGCTTCTGCTTACGAGACACTTCAAGTTGAGTTCGATATGTACAGATCTTTATCTACAGGATCCTATGCCTTGGAAGCTAGTAACGACGGAATAGTATGGACTCCGGTTTTCAGCGCAACAGGAGCAATAGGTGCATGGAATAGTCCGTATCATCGATCAGTTTCTCTTCCCGATACTTACAGAAC
>CALMWI010000220.1 GCA_937873545.1 uncultured bacterium
TCGAAAAAAAATATAACTATACCATCACGGATGAAAAAACGATCGAAAGAATAATAGACGACGATAACATCAATTTAAACCACATGGTGCTGCCGAAAGATACTGCTCTGCCGATCCATGACTCGAATTCGAATGTCTATTTCATCATCGTCAGAGGTACAATGACCTTAAAACTCGGCGAGCAGGAAACGCACAAATACGGAAAATGCTTCGTAAATGTTCCTTTCGGCGTGAGAATGACAGTCGAAAATAAAGACGACGAAATACTCGAATTCTTCGTGGTAAAATCGCCTAACCCGGTAAACTATAAATAGAGGAATTAAGTATGAAGCTGTCCAATAAAACTCTTCTGGCTTTCTCGTGGATATCTCTCCTGCTGATCGTAACAGCAACCGCTTTCTTCACATACCAGATGAAAACATATTCACGCATGGAAACCGATCTCGACGAATACATGCCCAAGGATCACCCCGCATTTATTTACAGCGATGAGGCCGAAGAACTGTTCAACATAAAGGACGGCATACTTATAGCGGTCGAAAATCCGGAAGGAATTTATAATACTTCGACCCTGCAGAAGATAAAAGATATAAGCATCGGACTTCAGGATATGGAGGAATTCGAGGACGCGGACATAGTTTCTCTCTATACTGCCGACAACATAACAGGATCGGAAGAGGGTCTTGATGTCAGGGCATTTTATAAAAAGTCCCCTAAAGACGAGGCCGCTCTCGAAGAACTGCAAGCTTCGGTAAGATCGAACGATATGGTCTATAAAAGACTGGTGTCCGAAAATGAGAATATCGCGCTCGTCGTAGCCTCAATGAACGATGATGTATTCAGCATGGAATTCTATCACAGGATACTCGAATTCGCGAAATCTTACGAAGGCCCGGAAAAGATACATATAGCGGGAGTGCCGATCGTTGAGGGAACAATGGCTTATCTGGGGCCGGCAGACATGAAAAGAATGGTGCCGATAGTCCTGCTGGTAATTATCGCGGTTCTATATTTTGTGATGAGAAGCGTTAAGAATACCATACTGACTCTGCTTGTGGTCGGACTAAGCACTGTCTGGGCATTCGGACTGATGGCTTTTTTGAGAATACCGGTCTATGCGGTCTCGACAATGATGCCGGTCATGCTGATAGCTATCGGTGTGGCTGACGGAATACATCTTTACAGCCATTTGAACCTGCACATGAAAGCGAATCCGAAAATTTCTAAGTTCGATGCTGTAAAAGACATGGTGTCGAGCATGTGGAAGCCTGTAGTAATGACTTCCGTTACTACCGCAATAGGGTTCATTTCTCTTCTCACATCCGATGTTTACCCGATCAAATACTTCGGGCTGTTCACTGCTTTCGGAGTTATGGTAGCAATGAGTTTCTCGCTGGTTCTTATACCTTCAGGCATAATCATTTTCGGAGTGAGCAATCCAAAAATAAAAGAAGAAAAAGCAGACGGAGAAGAAAGCGCCAAGTTCTCGCACAAATTCGCTAATTTTGTGATCAGGTACAGATTTGCGGTCGTTACTGTTACTGCCGTAATAATAATAGTGTCGGCTTTAGGGATCAATAATATCTGGATCAATTCAAGCTTTCTCGATAAATTTGAAAAGGACAGCGAAATAGTTCAGACCGATACATTCATAAATCAGAATTTCGGAGGAACGAACACTATTAATGTCGTGCTTGAATCAGAGGAAGCGGACGCTTTTAAAACCCCCGATTACTTAAGGCTGATAGACGAACTTCAAACAGGAGTCGAAGGTCTCGATATTGTTGGAAATTCATTCTCCCTGTCCGATTATCTGAAAAGAATGAATAAAGTTATGAACGCCGATGATCCAAAGTTCGACAAAATTCCTGATTCAAAAGATCTTGTGGCCCAGTATCTTCTGCTTTATGAAATGTCCGGCGATCCTGAAAATCTGTGGAAAGTTGTAGATTATAATTACAATAAGGCCAATGTGAATTTTCAGATAAAAAGCGATAATTCAAAAGAAATAAACAAAGTGATGTCCGAGATCGAAAAGTACAGGAAAGGTTTTGAGAAGAACGGCATAACCCTGAATTATGCGGGATCTGGGTACAAAGCTCTCGTTTTTTCGGATCTGATACTGATCGGGCAGATAAAGAGCCTTTTTATGTCTATAGTCATAGTTATCATTCTCATAGCTATGATGTTCAAAAGCATTACGGCGGGTCTGATAGGCTCTGTGCCGATCATTATTACGGCTGTTATCAGCTTTGGACTTATGGGACTGCTCGACATTCCTTTGAGCACGACGACAGCACTTATTTCAAGTATAGCGGTCGGAATAGGGATCGATTATGCAATCCACTTCATCGAAAGGTTCAAAATATATGCGCAGGAAACAAACGACCTTGATCTTACAGTAGTAAAAACCATGCATCATTCCGGCAGAGCGATTACTTTCAACGCTGTTGTGGTAATAGCGGGATTTCTCGTACTTTTAAGCTCGGTATTTCCTCCGAACAGGTCTCTCGGCGCACTTGTGTCACTCAATATGTTCACAAGTTTTATAGGCACGGTTACAATTATGTTCCTATTGCTTTACAAATCAGGATTATTCTTCAAAAATAAAAAA
>CALMWI010000221.1 GCA_937873545.1 uncultured bacterium
TCTGACAGCCCTTCTTAATATCCTTCTTAAGACATAACCCCGTCCCTCGTTGGAAGGCATTCCGCCATCCGAAATAGCGAAAAGAAGCGTTCTGACATGATCGGCTATGACCCTGTGCGGCGTACCGCTTTCGTCGGTCTGATATTTTACGCCTGTAACGATTTCGATCTCGGTAATAATGTCCCTGAAAAGGTCAATATGATAGTTTGAATTCTGTTTCTGAAGCACCTGACATACCCTTTCGAATCCCATTCCCGTGTCAACATGCTTGTTCGGCAGCGGAGTAAGCACGCCGTTCTCATCCCTGTTGTACTGTATGAATACGAGGTTCCATATCTCGAATACTCTTGCACAATCGCCGTTAGCCTCGCACACATGTCCCGGAACATTCTGTTTATCGCAGAAATCAATTCCCCTGTCGTAATGTATTTCTGTGCAGGGGCCGCACGGACCGGTATCTCCCATTGACCAGAAGTTATCTTTGTCTCCGTGCCTCGATATATGCGAATGGTCAATGTCGGTTACTGTTTTCCAGAGCTCTTCAGCCTCGTCATCATCCTTATAGACTGTTGCATAAAGTTTACTTTTATCCAGCTTCCAAACTTCGGTCAATAATTCCCATGCCCATGTTATGGCTTCTTTTTTATAATAATCCCCGAACGACCAGTTACCTAGCATTTCAAAGAAAGAGTGATGGAACCCGTCCTTTCCGACTTCATCAAGGTCATTATGCTTTCCGCCCGCTCTAATACATTTCTGACTGTTGACAGCCCTTGTATAATCCCTTTTTCCGGACCCAAGAAAAATATCCTTGAACTGATTCATGCCCGCGTTGATGAACATCAGGGTCGGGTCGCTGTAGGGTATTACCGGTGATGCAAGAACCTTGGTATGCCCCTTCTTTATGAAAAAATTATTAAAATCTTCGCGTATCTCCTTCGTGCTCTTCATTTAAACTCCGCAGTTGTTACAGATCTATAACATTAATTTTTAGAACTTTACCGCCTCTTTTAGCTTCTGTCCCGATGAACCAGAAATCGTCGAAATCGGTAACTTCCCTTTCTTTTGATAATATTCTTCTAACCACTATATCGTGTTTCGATCCAATCTGAGATAATGAATTAGAAAAGCTTAAACCCCAGTCCGAGGAGAACATCGCCCTGTCGTGTATCGGTGTCTGCGGCCGGCCTGCGAACCGGATAAGTTTGACATGAACCCCGGCGTACCTGTTTTCTCTGAATTCAGAGAGCTTTTTCTTAAAGTCAGCCAGCTTGTCCTTATACTCATCGGTCATCAGGGCATAAGTGATTATTCTGATCTCAATATCGTCAGGTATGTCCTTAAGAAGCTCAAGCTCTGACGGGAAAAAATAAGGATCAACTATTTTTATGTATTTTTCAGACATACTTTCAAGAAGGAAAAGCAGAGTGTTCTTTCCCTGATCCGGATTCTTCATCTCGATCGTAAAGTTATCCGGGAGTTTTTCGTTGAGAAGTTTATACCTGTAGTAGAAATTGGTTATACTGTCTATCAGCTTATCCGGGTCAATTTGTTTCAGTTCAGGCGCGTTCTTGAGACTGATATTATCTTTAATTATTTCCCTGTATATCTTTTTTTCCAGCTCAAGTTTGTTTGAAAATTCATCGACTTTTTCATGATAGTCAGTTAGAAGCTGATCTTTTACTTTTTCAACACTTTCTCTTACTTTATCGTCAATTATCTTCTGAACCCCCCGAACAGCCATAAGTTTTTCGATCGTAACATCCTTTTCCTCAAGAGAATCAATATCCTGCGCCTTGTTTCTCGGTATGTGCTTTGTCAGCTGAACATCCTTTTTTGTTTTCAGCCTTTTTTCAATAATGTCTTTATGGGCCGGATAAATGTTGGAAAGAAAGATCGACTTTTTTTCAATTATATTATCATAGATCTCAACAAAACCTTCGCTTTCGATCTCAGCCTCGAATTTAAGCAATGAGATGAAATCCAGTATGAAATTTATGTCATCGATCTTTTCAGTCAGAACTCTGTTATAATAATAATTTGCCTCCTGGGATGTATCATTCGCTTTCAGGTATTCCGAAGCTCTTTTTAACAGACGGTCCCTTATCTTAAGATTGAGCCTCTGGATAAAATCCGGCTTAATATTCTTAGTGATATAATCTTCCCAGGAAATGCTGAATTTACATTTATCTTTTTTCTTGTCATATTCCTGATAGATAAAACTGATAGAAAATCCGCTGTTCTGCGACAGATAAATGTTCTCGTAAGGGAAAGATATGTTAAACTCTTTTTCAAGCAGGGATTTTGATCCGAAAAATACCATTTCGTCATCTTCCTGTATAAGAATGCCGGTCTTGGGAAGAAGAGTGTTGCTTTCGAAATAAATAACAGAATTGATAAGCTCGCCGTATATGATCCGTCCTGCCCTTAAAAGAGTATTCACATAGCCTTGGTCGCCTTTGATCTTCGCGTATTTCTGGATCTCTGATCTTTTTGACAATTTATTCCCCCTTTTTTACGGGTTTGTTTCTTCTGTCCTGAGTCTGTTGCGGGTTCCGTTTGCCTGCAGATACGATCTTTTCCTTGCCTTCATTTTCGTCATAACTTAAGAAATTGCCTTTCGGGCAGCCTGCGCATCCGTTCTCTGTTCTGGAATTTTCATCGCGGCTGTTTTTGATAACTTTGAAGTTCTTCTCTAATTTAGCAATCAGTTCAGGCTTAGGCATTATAAGCGTCTCTCCGCCTTCGTAGTCTAGTGTCACGGTTTCGTGAAACACATCAATGAATGAAATGGTGGCCTTGCCTTTATCGGTCATAAGAACTGAGCCTGTATCCGGTATGCCGTCTTTTTGCTCGAGATAAAAATCATGTTCATATTTAAGGCAGCACTGAAGCTTGCCGCAAGCACCGGAAAATTTTTCAGGTTTTACAAAAAGGTTCTGGTCCCTTGCCATTGAAACATTTATTGAAACGAAATTTGTGAGGAATTGGGAACAGCACAACTCTCTTCCGCAAATCCCAATCCCGCCGATCTTCTGGGCTTCATCGCGAACTCCGATCTGACGAAGCTCTATTCTGGTTCTGTATTCTGCGGCAAAAACCTTTACCAGCTCCCTGAAATCCACCCTTCCGTCCGCAGTGAAATAAAAAACAAGTTTTTTCCGGTCGAATTTGTACTCAATATCAATAAATTTCATCTCGAGGCCGAAATGTTTTGCCTGTTTTCTCGCATTAACAAGAATGTTGTCTTCTATTCTTCTGTTTTCTTCCAGCCTGCGGATATCGATCTGATTACTTTTTCTGATTATCTCGCCGGCAATATCGATGTTCTCCCGTTTAAGCTGCTTGATGGTAATTCCGCTGACTATGCCCATGTCTTCGCCGGATTCATGATCGACTATTATATACTCGCCTACTTTCAGAGGTATGGCTTTAGGATTCAGGAAATAGTGCTTTCTTACACCCTTGAAGTTGGTTTCGATCAAAAATTCCTTTCTGTCCTCTGTAGTAAGTTCCGACGTGTCGGTAGTTGGTGAAATTATATCATTAATGATATTTTCGTTCATCGTGTTTTCCACTTTTTATATTCCTCTCTAAAGTTTAAATACAGGTTTATCATAAGCAGTCTGGGGTTGATGTTCCTTCGGTACATTACTCCGAACTTTTCAAAGTCGTTCATGACGGCAGCTCTGATCTTATTGGATTCTTTTCTGTCTTCTCCGAAAGTCGAAGAAAGCAGCTTATTCAATGTTTTTCTTAGTATGAAATCAATTTCGGTATCCGAAAGTTCTTTTATTTCTTCCAGGAAGGTATCTATCAGATTAACTGTCTTCGGCGGCAGAGAATCGAAAAATATTTCGAAAAGATCTTCATGAAGCTTTGACAGCCTTGCTCCGGAATCCGTCAACAGCTTTGAGAGAGTATCTATGCTGCCGAATGAATCCGAGACAAGATCGTGTATAAGCTCTTTTTCAACATCAGGATGATATTTTCCGATGTAATTTTCAATGTCCTTTTCCGTCAGAAGCGGAAAATGTATGCTCAGGCATCTTGATCTGATCGTGTCAAGCACAAATGAAGGATTTTCGGAGATCAGTATGAAGAACAGATCCGCCGGCGGCTCTTCAAGAATTTTCAGAAGCGAGTTCTGGGCTTCTTTATTCATTAGTTCTGCAGGATATATAATTACGAACTTTCTGGATCTGTTGATCGAATTATATCTGGCAAAATATTTGATCTCGTCGATCTGAGATAGTGTTATGAATCTTCCTGTTTTAAAATTGAATTTATGATAACCTTTCAGTTTTGATTTTTCTTTGAGCTCAGCGCTGATCATGACCGACTTTTCTTTTATGATCTTATCGGTGTCGGAAGCTTTGTTTATAGTCGGAAAAATGTAGAGAAGATCGTCCGAGGAAAATGATCCCAGCTGTCTGCAGGTCGGGCACCCGCCGCAGTATCCTTCTTTACCTTTGCCGGTCTGACAGTTAACTATCTTTATCAGCTCAAGGGCAACCGCCTCTTTTCCCACTCCCTGAGAGCCGGTGAAAAGGTAAGCGTGATGAAGTTTATTGTTCAATACGGCACCGGATAAACTTTCCGTTATCTTTTTTTGCCCTATTATGTCTTTAAATAAATCCATTTTATCCTTAGCCGTCACTAATTATATGCCTGCGCAGTCCGATATCTTTCAAACGCGCGTGTCAATATATAAAATTTTTAGAGCATAGTCAAAGTAAATAAAAGTGAAAATAGGCGAGTAATCCGTTTTGAATATTACGGGTTATTTGTTATATTGAACCGTGGAAAATGAATTAATTAAAGGCGGGTCGGGATGGAGAAAATATCATATATAAGTCTGATGAGCAATAAGGTTAAAAAGTCGGGGGGCATAAATCTCGCACAGGGGATCCCGGGTTTCTCACCGCCGGAGCAGCTTCTTGATATTCTCGGACGGATATCTTCCGACAACATCCATCAGTATGCGCCGGCGAACGGGAATCTGAAGCTGGTGGAAATACTTAAAAAAAAGTATGAGCCTTTCACGGAAGAGAACATCATGGTCGTGAACGGCGCGACCGAGGCTGTTTCGCTGATCTTCACTTACCTGAACGGCATTATGCCGAAAAACAGGACTGCGCTCGGGTTCGATCCGGTCTATGAAAGCTATTCCAGGCTGCCGGGAATTTTCGGCAGAAAATTCGTTTCGTTTTTCTTTGAAGACGACGGTTCTATAGATTTTAAAAAGCTGGAAGCTTTTATCGATAAGAACAAGGTCGGGCTGATGTTCGTGAATTCTCCGGGAAATCCTCTGGGCAGGATATGGACCGAAAGAGAATTTTTAAAGATCAGGGAGATAGCCGAAAAGAAAAAAGTCTATGTTCTCGCCGATTCAGTATATTCTGAAATTTATTATAATAAAGAACCTTTCATGCCGTTATTCGACAGCGAATATTTTTTTTATATAAACAGTTTTTCAAAGCTGCTTTCGATCACAGGATGGAGGATCGGCTATTTCATCTGCTCGAAAGAACATATCGCGAACATAAGGCTGATCCACGATTATACGGGATTGAGCTCTCCTTCGGTGCTTCAGGAAGCTGTAGTTCAGTATCTTGAGAAAAGCGGTTTCGCCAAAGATTATTCGGTTCAGCTCAGAAAGAAAATGAGAACATCGTTCGGTATTCTGAAAAATTATCTTTCCGAATGCGGATTTAATATTCCGAAAATAGAGGGCGGATATTTCATCTGGGCGAAATTGCCTGAGGGTTTTGACGGCGGGCTGAAATTCGCTATGGACCTATATGATATCAAAAAGGTTGCCACGGTTCCGGGGATCCACTTTTCAGATAACGGACATAAATTCGTCCGGTTCAATATCGCAAGGCCGGAAGATGAGCTTAATAAAGCCGGAATTCTTATCAAAGAATTTGTCTCTGAAAGGCGTAAATGAAAGGACGGATATTCAATATACAGCATTTTTCACTTCACGATGGGCCGGGGATCAGGACAACAGTATTCCTAAAAGGCTGCCCGTTAAGATGCGTATGGTGTCATAATCCGGAAAGCTTTGATCCTGAAGTCCAGACCGTTTTCAACAAAGAAAAATGCATCGGGTGCGGGACCTGCGGAGGCATTCATGATGAGAATGCTACCGAGAATTGCCCGTCACAGGCTGTTGAAACCATCGGCCGGGACATTTCTGCCGGCGAACTCATGAAGGAGATATTGAAGGACAGGGAGTTCTACAAGACTTCAGGCGGCGGCGTTACATTCTCGGGCGGAGAACCGCTGATGCAGGCCGGGTTCCTGAAAGAAATGCTTCAGAAATGCGTAAAAGAAGGCATTCATACTGCTGTAGATACCAGCGGATACGCGGCGGAAGAAAAATTCAGACAGATAAATGATCTGACCGCCCTTTATCTATATGATATCAAGCTTATGAACGATGAACTTCATAAGAAATTTACGGGAGTGTCTAACAGGGGCATACTTAAAAACCTGAAATATCTGTCAGACTCCGGAAAAAGGATCTTTATCAGGATCCCGCTAATACCCGGCATAACGGACACAGATGAAAATATTACCGGGATAACAGGGTTCCTAAAGCAGATTAACTTTGAACAGATAAATCTTTTATCATATCACAGGAATGCGGAAAACAAGTATATTAAACTCGGTATGAAGTTCAGTCCCGAAGCCCAGGACAAAGGAACGGACAGAACACTGGATATATTG
>CALMWI010000222.1 GCA_937873545.1 uncultured bacterium
GCCGGGTGTTTTGAGTCTGTCCTTGACTTCTTCCCATAAAGCTGCCTGTCTTAAAGATCTCTCGCATACTTCATCGAGCAGTTTTTTGTCTCTGATGCCGACAAGCTTTAACCCCGCCACGACATTATCGTAGATCGACATGGTGGGGAAGGGGGTAGGCTTCTGGAACACCATACCTATCTTTCTTCTGATGGTCACGGGATCGATCTTCGGGTCGTAAATATCTTTGCCGTCTATAAGAGCTTTTCCGGTAACTTTTGCGCCTCTCGTAAGGTCGTGCATCCTGTTGAGGGCTCGTAAAAAAGTAGTTTTACAGCAGCCGGACGGGCCTATGAAAGCGGTAACCTGCTTGTCGAATATCTGGAGGCTGACATTTTTTACGCCCGGATTCTGTCCGTAAAAAACTGAAAGATCTATCGTTTCAAGCCTGATCTTACTTTCATTAGAAGGTTCATTATTCATCTTCTGTTTCCTATTTTTTATCTCTTATAACGAATCTTGCAATTACGAACGAAGCTATAATCACTGCCAAAAGGACTATCGCCGCAGCCCAGCCCATATCATGCCAGTGTTCGTACGGGCTGATCGCAAGGTTGTACAGCCTCTGCGGCAGTGTGTCAACCGGCCCCATGATCCATCCTGTCCACCTGACAGGCAGATAGTTATTGCCGAATGAAGTGAATACCAGCGGAGCTGCTTCTCCCGCGGCTCTTGCGAATGCTATTAAAAATCCCGTTACAAGGCCGACTTTAGCAGCCGGAATGATCGTTGAAAGGATCACGCGCCAGCGGGGAAGACCGATGGCCAGTCCGGCTTCTCTGATAGACCATGGAATGTTCATCAGAGCGCTTTCTGTGGCTCTCGCGATTATCGGGAACATTACGAATGCGAGCGCGACCCCGCCCGAAAGCCCCGAGAATGTTCCCATCGGCTTCACAACGAGAGTGAACGCAAGAAGACCTTTCAGTACGGCAGGCATTCCGTTCAATGTGTCATTGAGCACTCTGAGAACCGGATTCGCCCAGTGGTCGGGGTATTCCGAGAGCATGACGCCGGCTCCTACGCCGAACGGTATTGCGATCAGAACGGCGATCAGGTCAACTACAACCGTACCTATCATTGTATGTACAAGCCCGGTAGGTTCGCCCATCATCGCTCTCGTCGGCGATCCGAGTTCCTTCGTGAAAAGGTCGAGGCTGACCGCATCGAATCCTTTTGCGATAACATAAATTATTATTATAAATAATGGAATTAAAATCACTATAGTGTTTAGGATTATAAGCGTCAGCATGATGTTGTCGCGGATATATCTTCTTCTGAGGCTGATCATACGGCTCTGCCTCCCGTCGCTGAATATTTTCTCTGGATCCAAGCCGCTAAAAGATTAACGATAAGCGAAATGAGGAACAAATAGAACCCGACAGCCATCAGGCTGGCGAGATGAATGTTCTCGACCGCTTCCCTGAACTCGTTCACGATAACCGACGCCATTGTCGATCCGGGTCCGAAGATCGAGAAGGGGAGCGTGTTCTTATTTCCGATCAGCATGGCGACAGCCATGGTTTCGCCGAGAGCCCTTCCGAGTGACAGCATCGCGCCTGCCAGAATGCCTCCCCTTGAATACGGAATGACCGCCATCCTGATTACTTCCCATTTTGTAGCTCCGAGAGCCGATGCTGCTTCTCTCTGTTCCTTCGGTACCATTCTGAAAGAATCACATGCCAGAGCTGTCGTGAAAGGTATTATCATAATTGTCAGAATAACAGTTGCGGTAAGCATTCCGTAACCAGCCGGATTGCCCAGTAACGGGGTCAGCGACGGCGCATTTTCAAGCGACCACAGATAGACAGGCATATAGACCGAATCCCTTACCCACGGGGTGAATACGAATATTCCCCAGATGCCTATTACCACGGATGGCACCGCTGCGATAAGATTAACGAGGTTTTCAATTATATATCCGAGCCATTTAGGCGCATATTCGGCCGTGAATATCGCTATAGCTACAGCAGGCAGAAATGACAGAGCCAGCGCGGCGAGACTGGTAACTAAAGTTCCGACTATGAACGGCCATGTTCCGAACTCCATTGAAATAGCCGCA
>CALMWI010000223.1 GCA_937873545.1 uncultured bacterium
GACGTTCCATCAAATGTTAGAATATTGAGGCCTTTTTACTTTGATTATAAAAAAATCGTCCCCGGCGAGTTGTCAAAGTTGTTTAAACCTTTCGAAAGAAAATACTTGTTCCCCGTCAGATTCAGAATGTGGAATTATTTCTGTCTCAGAGAGATCAAAAAGCTCGTAAAAGAAGAGAAGTTCGATTTCGTTCTTGTTAATGCGCCTCCGTTCTCAGGCGTCGAATTATCTTATAGAATAAAAAATGAGACCGGATTAAAAGTATTTCTTAATCTGAGAGATCCTTTCTCATTTAACAACTATAACATTCTGAAAGAAAATGACATAAAGCGTTCTAAAGCTCTGGATATCGAAAAGAAAGCTGTCGCAGCCGTTGACGGTCTTATAACAGTTACGCCTAGCCATTACAAAAATTATTCAGAACTTTTTCCTGAATTTAAAGATAAGATCAGAATTGTCACGAACGGATTTGATAACGATGATTTTCAAATAGACAGCTCTGTTGGATCCGAAAATCGATTTTTTAAGATAGGATACAGCGGCTCTTTCAGCACTCTGGCACCGCTCGAACAGCTTCTTGAAGCAATATATGAGCTGAATATGGAAAACGGCACGAACATAAAATTCTCGATAGCCACTAATCAGCCTGGAAGTAAAGTAAGAGGATGTCATAAGAAATGTTATGACTCGGGATTTGTGGAATTCTTAGGTTTTTTACCACATAAGGAGAGTATCAAAAATTTATGCAGGTCCCACCTTCTTGCGATGGTATTCGCGAATTCACCGGCTACTGAAGGCAGCTATCCCGGGAAAGTATTCGAGTATTTTAAGGTTAAAAGACCGATCATTCTTCTTAACAATAATTCCAGCGATATTGCTGAACTAATCAAAAAGACAAAATCGGGATCATGTGTAAATATCGATGATAAAAACGAGATCAAGCAGACCATTTTGAAATACTATCAGGAATGGTTAGTAACAAAAAAGATAGATTTCAGTCCCGATAACTCTGAAATAAATAATTTTGATTATAAAAATATTGTGATTAAATTGGATAGAGTTTTAAATGGAGGTAAACAACCGTGAAAATTGAAATATCGACAGGCGAACTGGTTGATAAAGTGACCATACTTGCGATCAAGCTTGAAAGATTTAAGGATGAATCTAAAAAAGCTAACGTTAAAAAAGAATATGACATCCTGACCGTACCGATGAATGCCGCAGGTATCAGTGTAGGGTCAAAAGAGTTTATGGCTTTGAAAGAAGTCAATTTAAAGCTCTGGCATATTGAGGACGACATCAGAATAAAAGAGCAGAAGAAAGAGTTCGATAAAGATTTCATAGAACTTGCCCGTTCTGTATATTTTACGAATGATGTAAGAGCCGAGATCAAGAAAGAGATCAATCTGAAATATAATTCCGATCTCGTTGAAGAAAAGGAATATGTCGATTACAAAAATAAGTGACCGGAGCAAAAATTGGGTAAAACCGGATTGAAGCTGACAGATGAACAGCTTAAAGAAATAAAGAGAATTCTTATAATTCAATATAAGCCTTTCGGTGATGTTCTGCTTAACACTGCTTATTTGCCTGCTCTCAGAAAAAAATTTCCTGATGCAACAATAGATTTTCTTGTTCAAAAACCTTTCAAAACAATTCTGGAAAATAATCCTAATCTGAACAATCTGATCTTGATGGAGAAAAAGAAAGGAAAGACCTTTGGCTATTATATGGAGAGGATCAGGACAATTTTTAAGGTCAGAAAGCTGAAATACGACATGATTATAGATACAATAAGAGGACCAGGATCTTCGCAGATTACATTTTTCAGCGGGGCGAAATATAGATTAGGCTGGAACCGAAACAAATCATTAATTTATTTATATGGATATAATTGGGTATATAATTTCAGAGAAAAAAGAGATCATAAAATATATGCAGGCAGAGCAAAGTTCAAATTATTAAGGCCGTTAGGAATTGAGGAAACAACTGACAATATTTTTTATCATGTCAGACCTGAATCTGTCGAATACATTGATAAATGGCTTAACGAATCCGGTTTGAGATCTAAAAAACTGGTCGTATTCTCCCCTGTCACTCCAGTTTACAGGAAACAGTGGGAATTTGAAAGATTTGCAAAAGTCGCCGACATGATTAAAGAGAAAACAGCTTGCGAAATTGTACTTTTATGGGGACCTGGCGAACTCGAGAAAGTCGAGCTGATGGCTTCGCTAATGAAGAACAAGCCTGTCATAGCTCCGAGAACAACATTTAATCAGGCGGCCGCTCTGCTTCAAAAAACACATATCTACATAGGCAACGACGGAGGAATAAATCACCTCGCCGTATCCCAAAATACACCTACCATTGCGATTTTCGGACCAAAAACCGATCCTTTGAAATGGACAGCATGGCACTTACCATTCCACAAATATATTAGGGATTTCGATTTCAAAGACCCGAAAGACAACACATTCAATATCACGCCCGAAATGGTGTACGATAAATTCACTGAACTCATGAAATTTATAAACGATAATAAGGCCGTTGAATGAAAAAAGTAATCACATACGGAACGTTCGATCTTTTCCATATAGGGCATCTGAATATCTTGAGGCGGGCTAAAGCTCTCGGAGATTATCTTATCGTAGCTGCATCAACCGACGAATTCAATCTGATAAAAGGAAAGGTCTGCACTTATCCGTATGAGCAGAGAGCAGAGATACTAAAAGCTATCACTTATGTTGATAAAGTAATTCCTGAAAACAACTGGGAACAGAAAGTCTCAGACATTAAAAATAATGAAATTGATATCTTTGTGATGGGCGACGACTGGAAAGGTAAATTCGATTTTCTTGAAGAATATTGCGAAGTGGTATATCTACCCCGGACTGAAGGTATTTCGACCACGGAAATTAAAAATCAGATAAGGGAATAATGAAATATCTTTTCTACATATCAAAATTCTACTCGATACCCATAATTCAGCCGCTGATGGATTATCTTGATCATTCAAAAGCGAACGATTATGTGATAATGGTCTCACGAAAAGTAAATCAGAGGCTTAAAGATGAAAATATCTGGCAGAATAAGCTTGTAATTACGACAATTGAGGAAGGTAAGGATTTCAATCCTGATTTCTGCCTGTCACCGGGAAATTATGTGGATTTCAGATTGCCCGGGATCAAAGTTGAGATATTCCACGGGATAGGGATAGAAAAAGAATCGCATTATGAGATCAGACATTTTTTTGATGTTTACTGCACTTCCGGCCCGGTCGTAACTGAACGATTTAACGTGCTACAAAAAAAATACGGCTATTTCCTCGTACGTGAAACGGGCTGGCCTAAGATGGATCATATACTCAGCTATCCTCATTCGAACATCAGAGAGAAGTTCAATTATCCTATATATAAAAAGATCGTTCTTTATGCCCCAACCTTTTCTGAAAAACTTCAGTCGGGCGACGATATTCTCCCTGTAATACCGCAGATCATAAACTCTGATGAAATATGGCTGATCAAATTCCATGAATTTATGAATAAACAGGCTGTTGAGAATATCAAAAACAGCAATAACGATAATATTCAGATAATTGATACCTACGATATTACACCTTATCTTTATATAGCAGATGTCATGATTTCCGACACTTCTTCGGTAATATATGAATTCATGGCTCTTGACAAGCCGGTAATCACATATAGGACAGCTGCGAGAAAAGATAAAGGGATCGATATTCTCAATCCTGAAGAACTCAGACCGGCGCTCAATAAAGCTTTAAAGAATCCTGAAGATCATTCAGAAAGAAGAAAAAAACACCTTTTTGAAGTTAATCCATATCTTAACGGCAAAATAGCTGAAAGAGTATTTTCTGTGCTTGAAAGCATAAGGAACAACAATGAGCTACCAAACATGAAAAAGCCCTTGAATCTATTTAGAAAATTACGAATATTATATCATGAAAAATTTAGGAAAGGATATTTAAAATAAGGTAATATTATGAAGATAATATTTTTATATTTTTATGGTTTGCACCAGCTTTATCATTCCGCTATGATCGCAATGGAATTATCTTTATTAGATTCAAATCTAGAAGTATTATGTTTATCCTGTAACAAAGAACACACCGATGCTTTAAATAAAATCAAAAATTTATATCCTGAATGCAAAACCTCGATTATACAATTAAAACAGCCTTTGAGGTATAGATTCCTTAATTTTAAGAAAAAATCATATCCTTCAGTTAATGCCATGGTTAAGATAGCAAAGAATTACCTTAAAGGAGCTGACTGCATCGTAACAACCTCTCATGGAACTCCAAAAATGTTGGATAAAAATAATATTACAAAACCTATACTAATTTATCAGTATCACGGATGTGGTGACAGAAAGTATGGATTTGATCCCGGATTTAAACGATTCAACTTCATGCTTTTACCGGGTATTTATCATCAGAATAGGCTGATAGAAGAAAATATTATAGCTAAAGAAAAAACATTTATTGTCGGATGGCCGAAATTTGATTATTCCTTAAAAATTAATCCTAATGGGAAAAAATTTTTTGATAACAACAATCCTGTAATTTTATACACACCGCACTGGGAACCGCAATTAACCTCTTTTAAACTATATTCGGTATTTTTGTTAAAATTTTTTAAAGAGAACCTAAATTATAATTTCATTTTTGCACCGCATGTCTTAATAAAACACTGGAAAACTCATTATGGTTACAGAACTGATTTCTCTGAATTTGAAAGTAAAAATATCATAATTGATTTCGGAAGCGATTTCAGCACTGACGGAACTTACCTTAACAATTCTGATATGTATATCGGCGATGTAAGCAGTATGGTATATGAATTTATAGCTTTTAAACAGCGCCCATGTTTATTTTTAAATGCGCATAATATCGCCTGGAAAGGAAATGTCGATTACAGATTCTGGGATTATGGACCTGTTGTGGAATCATTTGATGAATTTGAAATGAAATTCAAATCAGCCCTGAAGGACGAAAAATTTATTGAAATCCAGCAAACAAGAATTAAAGAATATTTCGATCTAAATGAAACCGGATCTTCTTTAAGAGCAGCAAAAGAAATAGCGTCAGTCTTAAATTTATAAATATACTTACGGAATCAAATTATGCCTTCTAAAATAAAAGTGCTGTTCGATCTCAAAAAAGAATATTATTTTAATTCGCTTTATCCGCTTTATAAAGAGCTTTCTAAAGACGACCGCTATGACATTTCATTCCGGATCGGGAAAGACCAGAAACGCTTCCTTTGGGTGTTTCTTATCAACGAAAAGAACCGTATCGCAGAATGGATGATAAAAGAAGGTTATAAACTCACAGATAAAACCAGAGGTTTTGATCTTGTCGTCTGCGGTGATGCTCTCAAGGATCCCGAAAAATACGGGCAATGCACAAGAGTTCATCTCGATCACGGTGTAGGCATAAAAACGCTCCGGATCAGAAATATTGTCAAGCAGAAGGATTTCCATTACCATGTCTTCCTCGAAGGGCAGTACTGGTATGATTACATAAAAAGCATCGGCTGGCAGAATAAAGCCGATTTCTACATTCTCGGAATTCCGAAGCTCGATCCGTTCTTCTGGGAAGGACATTATGACAGAAAAGCGATCATTTATAAGATCGGGCTTGATGTAAACAAGAAGACCGTACTTTACGCGCCGTCATATAAACCGAGCTGCATTGAATACATTCAGGATAAGATCGCAGACCTGATCCCCGAATACAACCTCATAATTAAGCTGCATCCCTACAGCTGGGGCGGAAAATATGTATCGCACTCCCAGCACACTTACTACGAAAAGCTGGCGAAGGAAAATCCTTCAGTTTTCCTCATAGCCGAACAGGATTACGACATCTACCCGTATATGTTCGCATCAGACACAATGATAAGCGACACTTCGAGCGTCATAAACGAATTCCTCGCACTCGGCAAGCATGGAATAATCTATGAACTCCCCTATAACGAACTCAACCATTCAGACGGAATGCCCGTCCTTTCGATAGACCCGAAAGAATGGCTTTTAGGCGCATATCCGCACATGAAAAGCCCTGACGACCTTCTCCCCTGCGTAAAACAGGCTCTTGATCCAACGCCTGAAATGAAATCCAAGCTTGAACAATACAGAAATTATTTCTTCACCGGCCTTGACGGCAAGTCGGGCGAACGGGTCAAAGAGAAGATAGATGAGATCATGGGATTACAGAATTAAAAAATGATGCGACATATATCCAGATAAGCACGCCTACGGTTATAAGTTTTAAACCAGTCCCGAACATGAACCCCGCAAAACTCGCCCAGGCTGACCTGAACGCCTTTCTTCTATCCCCCATATCCTTGTAGAGTTCACCGGCGAAAGCACCGATCAAAGGTCCTAAAATTATTCCCAACGGCCCGAAGAAAAGTCCCGCTACAAGACCTATAGTCGCTCCGTACAAGCCGTACTTCGTGCCACCGAACCTTTTTGTGAAGATCAGAGGAGCAACAAGGTCCAGAACGGTTACAACAACAACAGCGACGGTAGAATATATCAGCGTGTTACCTGAAATGATAGAGAACGATGAAAAATACGCAATTATAAGTCCTATCAGAGCTATCGGCGGACCCGGTATAATCGGAAGAATACATCCTGCGAAACCGGCGATCAGGAATAATGCCCCTAAAGTCGAAAAAATAATATCAAACGCTATCTGCATAAATTCATTACCCGAATGTTTATTTTGTAAAAATATCGTTCCTGAGCGTTCCGTATTTCGTAAAGCACACTTTTAAGGTCATAATGATATTCAAAAGAACACTGATGATCGTGCTTACCAGAATAGCAATCATTATCATGATCTGATACTTGATCGCAAGCTGAGGATCCGCTCCCCCGAGAATAGTTCCCGTCATCATCCCCGGCAGCGCAACAATACCCATCGTAGCCATAGCCGCGATCGTCGGTTTAAGTGCAAGCTGAACGCTCTCTCTCAGATATGGTAGATATGCCTCATGCTGAGAAGCCCCGAGAGACAGAGAATACAGATATCTCTTCGAATCCTTCCTGATATTTTTATAGAACGAATCGATCCCTACAATATTTCCGCGGAGAGAGTTTCCCAAAAGCATACCGCCGAGCACTATCAGATATCTTGCGTCGAATATCCTGTCAAGCCTGATAACGAAAATGTTAAGGTATAAGAGAATAATAAAAGTTGCCGCTGAGAATGAGATCAGAACAGGCAGCAGAACCTTTCCGGTCTTTATAGAAGAACTTCCGATAGCAGAAAAAACAGCCACGAGGATCATAACAAAAAGCCAGGCTATGTTGATGAGAGCATTATTCCAGAGGAACAGATATTTTAGAAATATTCCGATAAGAAAAAGCTGAACCGACATTCTCGCCACCGAATAAA
Source organism: uncultured bacterium (assembly GCA_937873545.1). GTDB lineage: Bacteria > UBA4055 > UBA4055 > UBA4055 > UBA4055 > UBA12480. The sequence goes on from CALMWI010000223.1 coordinate 7,430, forward strand.
CCATAGATTTTATCATATTCAGTTTATAGACCGAACTCATCAGTACAGGTATGATCAGAAGCAGAAAAACCAGCGACAGTGAAAAGATCGAAATATCTATCGTTTCCATTCCATAGCCTCCAGATCAAAAACCTTCACATTGCCGGATTCCAGCCACACAGGATCGTGCGAGACAGAAATCACTGTCCAGTCAGGATTTTCCATAAAAAACGCTGCAACTTTAGGTTTTAGGACTTTATCAAGAGCGGAAGTAACTTCATCGAGCAGATAAACCTTTCTGTTAAGCAGCTGAGAAACAATAATAGCTATCCTCTGCCTCTCCCCGCCCGACAGCTCGGAAACACTTTTGTCGAGAAGTTCATGCTTCATACCGAAAAGATCCATAAGCTCAAAAATCCGTTCAGTCCCGAAATCCAAACCCTGATTAGCCTTAAAATCCGACACGAACGAAAGCCAGTCACTAACTTTGCCGTAGCCCGCGCTCACATCCTGATCAATATAAGAGACCGTTCTGCGCAGATCCCAGACACTCTTTTCATCAACACGGACACCTTCGAAGAACACGCTCCCCGAATCAGGCTCAACAAAACCCAGGACAAGACCAAAAAGAGACGATTTACCAATCCCGGATCTGCCCGACAGAACAACCTTCTCCCCTGCCCCAACCTCAAGATCAAGACCCGAAAATATCTCCTTTCCGTCAAAACTCAGGCTTATTTTATCGAATTTTATCATAGAGGGAATTTACACCACAGAAACCGTATAATCAAGACAAAAAGAACGGTTGTTAAGCAAGTTATCCTGTATTACTTATCAAAGTGTTTCCTTCGCAAAGGCGAGGACATGTCCGTCGGAATCAAGGCTGTACGCAACTGTGTCTCCCCAGTCCCTCGGTAGTAGCGGGCTGAGTTCTTTGGCTCCGTTTTCGAGTGCGCGGCTGTGATACGATTCGGGATCGGTTACATGCAGATAGATCTCGGCTCTCGGGATGCCTGCGGCTTTGTCGGGATCGGGCAGTTTATCTCCGAGAAGTCGTTTTATTCCTGCTGACGGCATTAGTCCGAGCACGGTTTCTTCGTTGAGTCTGAATTCGGTCATTCCGGGTACATTCAGTACGGGATGTATCATCAAAACTTTTTCATAAAAAGATGTGCTTGTTTTCTGATCTGATACGTATAGAATAATATTAGCTTTCATAATAAATACACTCTAATTTTCTGTTTGTAGAGTAGAATTAGGCTTTATATTCATTCGGATTATCTTCCTGAACTGAAGATAATCCATAAGTTTTAACTGAATCTATATAAAGTGTATCCGGACAGATATCTTGTTCATGCGGCCATACGATCGTACCGTCTTCTACTTTAACTTGTTTAAAATAGTTTATATCTTTCAATTCAGAGAATACTCCGAAATTTAAAAATTCCGAACAGTCGAATATGCCATGCTCTCCATTAGTGAATTCGATATGAAGTTTATACCCATCAAGAGATTTGACCGATTTTACGCGCGGATTCATAATTTTTACCTCAAAGGATCAATTTTATATGGTTGTTGACCTGATACTACAAGTTCCCAGTCTGCAACCAGTTCGTCTTTATGCAGCTCAATCCAAGCCTGAATTAATTTCATTTTTGCTTCAGGAATTGAACCGCTGAGTACTTGACCTTCAGGTATTGATAAAACAACTTCATCATTCTTAAATTTTACATGAATGTGTGGTAGTTTATGCTGTTTATTATCCATAAAATACATGTATATTATTAGACCGTAGAACATCGATATTGCCGGCATTTTATTCCCCAAAGTTTCTTTTTATTATTGAATTTAAAACAATTATCATCCTATGTCAACGCTAAAATATTATTATTTAAGCACATAGTGTGAATATTACTGAACTTCGGATATATTTTGTAGCTGTTTGCTATTCTTTTAAGTTAAAATTTACCTTTTCGCCATTGAAAGTAAAGCCGATTGATTTTATTTTTACATCTATAGGTCTGAATTTATTTCTAATAATTTGCAAAACTTCCGGGAATTGAGCATCTTGTGTTGTTACGGTTAAGCTACAGTGCGGCTGCCAGCTCTCAGGAATATAATGCTCCCAGCATGATTTCTTTTGCCAGGAGAATTCTTTATGGAAATCTTGATGGATTTTAATCAGATCATTAGTTATCATAGGCGAAGCAAATATTACATTTTCTTTCCCCTTGAATAACCCGATAAAGCCCAAGTTTATTTTGAATTGATTGTGGCTCATACAAAATTTCTGTAGTACTTTTTTGGATTTTTCAAAATCAATACTGTCATAGATGGCTAGTGTAATATGATATCTTCTGTTTTCTTTTTGTACTGCGGGAAATGCTCCGACTAGTGCAAGTTCCTGAAACATATTATTTAGCTTATTTTCTGAGTTTTCATCAAAATACATTTCAAATGAATAGGATATTTCATACAGCTGCTTTGTCATGAGTTTAAATCTAAGTGATTCTGTATTATTTGTCAAAGTAAATCCATTAAGAATTATAGATTCTCCGGTTAGA
>CALMWI010000224.1 GCA_937873545.1 uncultured bacterium
CCCTTAACATCTTATCCGAACTATCCCAACAACACTGATATTAATGTAATAAACGGTCATGCCGGTATAATTCTTCCAGCGGTTTTCGTTGACTATAATGCAACAAGACATGTTAAAGAGAGTATGAGCTTTATCAACAATCTGAAGCTTTCGATGGGTTTAGGCTATGCCGTAACTGTTCAGGAAATACTAAGAGTCGGATCCGACGGCATCAAGAGACCGGAAAGCTGGATAGGAACAGAGCTTGATATAAAAGCTGAAGCCAAAATGTGGGATGAACTCTATTTCACTCCTTATTTTGCTATACTTTTCCCCGGCGAGTGGTATGATTACGAAGGCGGCCACGATCCGTTCACTAAAATCGGTCTGTCTTTAAAAACTAACCTAAAATAAAGGGATAGCTTTATGAAAAAATTGATTTCAATAATGATACTGATTTCGATAGCTGCTGTTTCCGCTCAGGCTAAATTCGGCATGCAGATGAGACTACGCTCTGAAATGCAGAACCTTAACTCAACTGATGCAGACAAACAGGTTTATGAGAGACAGGTTGATGTTAGGCTGAGGCCGGACATTTCTTACACTGTTAATGACTACATGTCCGTTAAAGCTGTTTTCGAGATCGGTGACATTCAATACGGAAGCGAAGGCGGTGCCCGCGATACTGACGGCAAAAACCTTGAAACTAAAAATGTTTTTATGGATATTAAACCGACAAAGAATCACACCTTCAGGCTTGGTCTGATGCCCTATAAAGATGCCCACAGCATGATAGTTGACACTGATCTGGCAGGTATTTTATGGATGGGTCAGTTTGAAAAATATAATGTAGAATTCGGTTGGTTCGCCGCAAATGATGAAGATGAAAAATATCTCTCAGAAGAAACTTACAGCTTTGGAACTTCACTTATCGCTTTGAACCAGATGTTTACGATGAACAAATACATAAAACTCGGAGTCAACAATCTTTTCGTTATGAACAGGGAAGAATATATGCCCGGTGTAAACCGCGACTACGTAAGTATATTCACAGCTCCGAGAGTTGTAATTGATTTTGGAAAATTCAACCTTGACGCTCAATTCGTACACAACAATAACTTCGCCGACTACGACGAGGTCGAAGATAATCCTGCTTACACCGATCAGCCTCACGACCCTGATAAAACCGGATTGGGGCTAAGTTTAAAATCAAAGTTCGAAATGGATTCAAAAACTACTTTCAGGGCAAATCTTCTTTTCAGGGGATGCTATGAGAATTGGGAAAATTACGAAGCATACAAGTCTTTCTACGACACAGGGCTTG
>CALMWI010000225.1 GCA_937873545.1 uncultured bacterium
CATGTATCACAATGCCGCCGATACCGATCTCAATAATCTCAGCCTGAATATATTCTATCCCCGTCTTTTCAGACTTTCTTTTATCCGAAAGGTCAATGCCGATCTCTTTAGCTTTAGCAATATCGAGCACATTGAAAGTCGCTCCCGAATCGAAAATAAAACTAAGTTCTTCAGAGCGGTTGATCCTGCATTTAAGATATATAAGATTATCCGCTATACTGCAGCTCACTTTATGCATGATTGCGTTTTCAGGGAAATGAATGCACATTTTCAGCTCCTTTTTTTAATCGACAGTCCGATAATATACAAATTTTCAACACAAAAAAAAAGGCTTCAATTCTCTACTGTCATTTTATTTTCCTCTTTGATTAGACAGATAAGTATTGTATATTATTATAAAATGAGGTCTTGTATGAAAAAATATCTGTTTATACTTATTTTATCTGCGGCTATCCTTTACGGACAGACTAAAGCGCTTATCAGTTACGACTGCGATTTAGTTCAGGGTTTTAATTTTCAGAGCGACGCGCAAACCGATGTCGGTCATGTTACATATATGAAATTAGGCGCGAGCCTTGTACTTACCCCGGACTTTTCTGTAACTGATCCCGCATCTTATCCGGAAGCAGTTGATGTAGTGGGAGTTATGAGCAGTTACTACTGGGAAGGAGGCGTTACAGACCCTATAGATCTTGTATTTAATATATCCACCATGAACAAACAGGCAGTATCGGCATTCCTTCACACATCAATGTCTAATACGAATGTTGTTTTCAACTATAATGTTTACAGTTACGATCCGGACGCAAAAAAGTATTATACGGCCGCTTTCAATATTGTGGGAAACCTGCTCGGGATCATCCATAAAGAAGGAGCGAATCTGATCATTTCTGTGGATAATTTACCTAACGAAGATGTTTTAGTTCCGCAGAATTATGCTATGCATATCAGTATTGATCCGCAATCAATAACACAGGAGCTGAGTTTTAGATTAAGCGAATCCGCAATGTTCACGAAGCAGTGGGGCATCGGAACTACTCCGCCTTTACCGCCCGGTGGCATAATTATAGGTCCCCCAAGAGTCGGATTCTGGCTTGACTGGAATGATTCGGAAGGCGCGACGGGTTATGATATCTATTCTTCTGACGACCCTTACGGAACTTACACCTTCGAAGCGCATGTGACAGTAAGCGAATACGAAATCACTTCGATAGGATCAAAACGATTCTATTATGTAGTCGCGACGAATTAATCCGCGGAAGTCTTTTTGTCCATCTCGAGGTCGTCAATATACTTTAGGAAAAGGATCCACGAAGTCTGCTCCACATA
>CALMWI010000226.1 GCA_937873545.1 uncultured bacterium
TCTCGAGAATAATAATCTGCTTATAGCCGGAGAATTTAAGAAGTATCCTGAATTTGAAAAATTCAACAGGATAGAAATTGATCATAAAGAAGCCTATTCTGCAAATTCTTTATGGATAAACGGTACGGTATTCGTACCGAAAGGCTATCCCGGCACGAAAAAGAAGATCAAAGCTCTGGGTTATAAAGTAATCGAAGTTGATACTTCTGAATTCAGAAAGCTTGACGGCGGATTAAGCTGCCTGTCGCTTAGGTTCTAGATCATAATAAAAAAGGCCCGTTAAACGAGCCTTTTTTCATTATGCGCCTTCAAGAAGCTTTTTATATTTATCGAAAAGTTTCTCCGGGATCTCAACATTGTTGATCTCTATTTCATCATCTTCTATCTCGATCTTGAGCTTATCTGATTTTTCTTTGAATAAACCGTCTTTTATAAGTTCGTCCCAAAGTTTATCAAAATCGCCCGATATTCCCTTTTTTACCCATTTGTTACCTTCGATCTTCTCAAGATCATCATCTTTATCGATAACTACCCATTTAACATCTTTATCAATAGTTAGATCACCTGCCAGATCTTTCTTTCTGATTATCGAAATCTCTTTTTCAAGCGAATCTGAACCAGTATAGATCAGAACATCGTCGTCCCCGTCTATGACCCTGATATCGAGACCGTATTTCTTTTTAAGTTCTTCAGCTTTCTTTTTAAGATCATCAAGTTTTTTTCTGTCTATATCTATTACTTCTTCTTTTCCGTCTTTCATTATGATGATCTTATCGTCTCTGACTTCCATTTTTTTATCAGCTCCGATAATGATCTTCGTTCCGTCACTGTCTTTCCTGATAACCTTTATCTGTTTGATCTTTTTATCGATATCCTTGATATGGTCTTTTACCTGCTTTAGAGCTGATTTAACTTTCTCTTCTATCTTTATTTTATCTTCGCCTTTGAACTTCTCAAGCTCTTTGAGAGCGGCTTCCAGCTCTTTTTGTATCTTCTGGAATTCCGCATTTGTAGAATCTCCCGCCCACTGAAGACCGTTAAAGTTGAAGAACTCGAGCTCATCACCGCAGTTAGAACCCTTGCCGTCATCCGAAGTTACAATGACCTTTATCTCCTTTTCCTTTTTAACCTCTTCCTTATCCCCTGCTGCGAATAAAGTGCAGCCTGTTATAACCGTTATTATTGTCAGGACAGCCAGCGACGCGAAAAATCCTGAATAAGTTTTTGTCATGTCGTTCTCCTTTCCGATTAATCTTTTTATCCTGCAGAGCAGGTTTTTCTTTTTTCCCGCCGCGGCCATCACCGTTCCGGGCAGGTCAGAATGAATGAGTTCGAGATTGTACAGCCCTTTGGCCAGAAGCGCTGAATCTCCGCACTGGGTTACCGCGAGATCGTCGCAGCAGTTCTCTCTTTCCGATCTGATCATTCCCGATATAATGAAAACAGAAGGATTGAAAAAATATACTATTTCAATTAGTGACTGAATTAAATTATGCAGAAAATCATTTCTTGCTATATGTGCGAGCTCGTGGCTGATAACAGCTTCAAGCTGATCTGAAGGTATTTTCGAAACAAGCCCTAGCGGAAGAATGACGACGGGTTTCAAATAACCTATGACAGCAGGCACTTTTACAAGCGGGGATTCTATGAAAACGACCGCTTTTTTTATCCCGAGTTTTTCAGCTATACTATAGAATGAAGCAGTAACTGCATCAGATATTATTAAATGATCTTTTCTTCTTATCGAATTCGTATAATAAAGATCTACGCAGAATTTAATAAAGAACACTGTCATACCTGCGAACCAGAGAGCGAAAATCAGCCATGAATTACTTTCAAGAATGTTCTGCCAGCCTGCAGACGTAATTGAACCGGCCGGTACCTGAACGGAATGAAAATCATTAATATTATGAACTGCCGGGGCAGAAACGGCCCGGTTATTTTTAAAATAATAAATAAATGTAAAAGCCGATGAAGCGGATACGGTTATAAGAGAAAAAAATGAAGCAGAATATTTGAGTTTTGATCCTGCTTTAACAGCGGTTTTAGTAAATATCAGAAGAAGCAAGGCTATAATAAAAGCCTGCCACAATGAATGCATCAAAGCAAATACAGCGGCTGTTATTATTCTGTCCGTCAGCATGATACTGCTCTCCATTTTTTATTTTTTCCTTTTTTCGATCTCATCCAGATATTCTCTTATCATGTTAAGTTCTTCTTTAGTGGTCTTATGATTTCCCAGAGCCTGCATTACAAGACTGGCAGCCGAACCTTTAAAAGTAGTCTCGATAAAATTATTTAATAGACTGCTCTTCGTATCTTCTTCTTTTATAGAAGCTTTGTAAACATGGCTTCTGCCGTTCTGTTCGCGGGTAAGTAAACCTTTTTCATGCATTATCTGCATGAGTTTTAAAGTGGTTGTATAACCGGTTTCTTTCACTTTATTTATTTCTTCATTTATCTCTTTTACGGTCATATTACCGTTCTGCCAGAGGATCTGAAGAATATCAAGTTCACTTGCCGTGGGTTTCATTTTTTTCCTTTCCATGTTATTTCAATGTTTAAACCAACGAATTACGAAAAAGTTCGTACAAGTAATTTACTACTGAAATGTTTTGTTGTCAAGTATTATTTACGAAATATTTCGTAATAGGATTTATCTTTTTTATTTCACTCATTTATGCTATTTTACATTACAAATTTTTAAAAGGATAGAAAATGCTGTTTAAAAGATCACTCTGCTTCCTTGCCGCATCAGCCTTACTGCCTCTGCTGTTTATTCTTCAGGCTAAACCCTCTGACAGATCCTACATAATAGTTTATGAAAGATATGAGGATAATAAGCCTCTCGAAAATGACAGCACTATACTTTATTATACGAACAATGTGGCATGGGTTCACAGGACCGGCGAAAGCAAAGAGAAATATTATATTGATTTCAATACGAAAACTACTGTTGAAATTCTGAATGCCGGAAATGAAAAATATAAGCTGCTGACACCGTTTGAAAAACTGCCGGTACCTGTATCTTTGGAAAAAGAGACTGAGAAGATATTAAAATACAACTGTAAAAAAGCGGTTTACTCTTCATTCTCGAACAAGATAGAGGTCTGGTACACAGAAGAGACGGATGCCAAAGGATCTCCCGCGCTCAGCTTTTTCCCGGAGAACAGCCTTGTACTTAAAGTAGTCGTTAACGGCAGTCTGAGAACAAAAGCCGTCTCGATCAAAGAGAATAA
>CALMWI010000227.1 GCA_937873545.1 uncultured bacterium
TCGAACAGGAATTCAGCCACTACGAAGTTGTTCCGCGAGAAGATCAGCAGAAGATCGTTGAGAAATACGAAGCAACTAAAGGCCAGGAAGAGGAAGAATAAAATGAATATTCAAATGGTTGACATGAAAAAGCAGTACGATGAGATAAAATCACGCCTTGAACCTAAAGTGATCGAAGTTCTTTCGGGCGGGTACTATATCGGCGGGCCTGAAGTAAAAGCCTTTGAAGATAAAACAAAAGCTTACATAGGCGTGAAACATTCTATCGGCTGCGCCAACGGGACAGATGCTCTTCAGATAGCCATGATGGCGCTGGGATTAAAAAAGGGAGACGAAGTTATCACCACTCCTTTCACATTCATAGCTACTGCTGAAACGATCCAGATACTGGGGCTTAAACCTGTGTTCGTTGACATTCTGCCGGATACATATAATATCGATCCGGACAAGATCGAATCGGTAATTACGAAAAGATCTAAAGCAATAATTCCTGTTCATCTTTACGGACAGGGGGCTGATATGGATAAGATAAATAAGATAGCTAAGAAACACAACCTGTTCGTGATCGAGGACAATGCCCAGGGATTCGGCGCAAAGTATAAGGACAGAATGCTCGGTTCGATGTCAGATATAGCTACTGTCAGTTTTTACCCCGCTAAAAATCTGGGCGCGGCGGGAGACGGCGGACTGATGCTTACAAATAGCGACGAACTCGCAGAAAAGCTGAGAATGATAGCCAATCACGGTCAGAATGAGAGATACAAGCATCAGGTGGTGGGCGTCAACTCAAGGCTGGATGCGATTCAGGCGGCAATATTAAGTATCAAACTCGATTTTCTCGACAAATGGAATGAAAAGAGACGGAAGGCTGCTCTCAGGTACAAAAAGAATCTGTGCGATGTGGCCGTTGTGCCTTTTGAGCATAAGAACAGTTATCATATCTATCACCAGTTCTCTATCCAGGTTAAAAAGAGAGACGCTCTTCAGAAATTTTTGAATGAGAACAAGATACCTAATGCCATACACTATCCGATACCTTTGCACCTTCAGGTCGCGTTCAAAGGTCTTAAGCTTGGAAAAGGCTCATTCCCGATATCTGAGAAAGTGGCTGAAGGCATCATTTCTCTACCGATGCATCCGCATATAACAGATGCCGAGATTGATCACATTTCCGACACGATAAAAAAATTCTATAAGAAATAATTAAAAAGGGGTCGAGCGACCCCTTTTTTTATTCCATCATTTTAGTTTCGAAAGAATCCATCAGTACTCTCAGACAGTCTTCATTAGTGACGGGTTTCACTTCAATAAACTCTTTTGAGTGTGAATTCAATATCCCTCTCATCGCTATCTCCCCTTTGCTGTCGAGCAGATAGTAATGCACTCCGACCACCCTGTTGTCTTTTCCCCCTCTTAAAAATTCGGCATAGAAGACGAATGTTTTAGCGGGAACCTTGTTCATAATAATAAATGTTTTAAACAAATCTATGCTGTTGTCAACCATAACGGCCTGGTCTCCCTGCCAGTTGATGTTGGGCGGAGGACAAAGCTCAGTCTGACTTGCGTTGGCGTAGTTTCTTTCATTCATATAATCAACAATTTTTTTTGAAATAGATCCGTCATACATGCTTGACTGCCTGTCCAGAAGGTGAACGGGACATACTATCATTTTGTAGCCTCCGGAAATGAACTTTTCCCTTAGAAGCTTATTTTCTGAGGAACAGCCTGAAATGATCATTGATAAAATAAAAATACCCGATAATAAAATACAGATACGGAATTTCATCAAAACCCTCCTTTTTTAGTCATTATTAATTATAAGAAATTATAGATAATTAAGTCAAGAATGAAATTAATTCATATTTTGCTAACCTGAGCATGTAGCAGTTTGTTTTTTTGTTCTCATAAATATCCAGCAGAGACCGATTAGTACTATTACCACGCCTGCACTTACTATAAACCCCGCCCTTCCTCCCCAGGCTCCCGAAACCGAACCCGCGAAAAGGTTGCCGATCGGGGTCACTCCTCCGAAAACCATAGTATAGACGCTCATTACCCTTCCTCTGAACTGCGGTTCCGAATTAAGCTGAAGAGTCGAATTTACCGAAGTAAAGAACATTATGTTTGATATTCCGAGAAGGATCAGGAAAGAAGAAGCTATATAGAAATGGGACGATGATCCGATAAGGATCATTGCGATGCTTATTGAAAAAGGCATTGCCGCTATAAGGAATTTCTGATTCATCTTGTGGGAATATACCGCTACGCTCAAAGCACCGATGACGGATCCTATACCTAGCGCGGACAGAAGGAATCCGAAACCCTGGGCTTCGGTCTTTAAAACAGTTTTCGCGAAAACAGGTATTATCACATTAAAGTTGATGGCGAAAGTGGAAACTATCGCGACAAAAAGCAGAGGCCTGAAAAGGATGGCTTTGCTCCGTATGTAGCTGAGTCCTTCCTTGATCTCCTTAAGCACGGTCTTTCTCACGACCGTATTTTCATTTGTGCGTATTTTAAGGTTCTTTATCATATAAACGCTTATTATGACAGCCATAAAGGACAAAGCGTTGAACAGAAAGCAGAAAGCTATTCCGAAATTCGAGATCAGAATACCGCCGAGTGCGGGACCAATTATCCGCGCGCCGTTGAAAGTGACGGAATTGAGCGCTATCGCGCTTGTAAGATGCGTTTTCCCCACCAGCTCGATCATGAACGACTGTCTTGTGGGCATATCAAGCGTATTTACAAAACCCAGGATCACTACAATAACCGCTATGTGCCAAAATTGAACGACCTCTGTAAATACAAGGATCGTCATAAGAAGGGCAAGCACCATGGAAACGGTCTGGGTTACCATAATTATTTTTTTCTTGGGAAATCTGTCCAGATAGACCCCGGCGACGAGAGAGAACAGCATGACGGGAGTGAACTGAAGCGCTCCGATCAGTCCGAGAAGGAAGGGCGATTTTGTAAGTTCATAAACGAGCCATGCCTGAGCCGTCGTCTGCATCCATGTGCCTGAAAGAGAAATTCCCTGTCCGTACCAGAAAAGCCGGTAGTTTTTATGCCTGAAAGCCGGGAAATATTTCTTTATGGTATATGGTAACGCGCGGAGCCTGTATGACATTATTCTTTTTTCTCTCTTAATTCAACAGGACTTAAAATACATTTAATTATAACTATAAGTCAAATCTTATTTTATTCGATTTAGTTCTGAAATACTTTAATTGTCCTCTTCGATCCATTTTTTCCACACTTCGGTCTGTTCGCCGGCCGTAACCTTTTTTCCGTTCCTTATCACAGGCAGTTTGATAAGCTCCTGATTTGTGAGAAGTTCGGTAAATATATCGAATCTCAGGTATGCGTATTTCGCTTTGTAAAGTTTTGAATCCTTATCGATCAGATCATCTTTATTGTCCATGCCTGCGATTATGCTTTCCAGCTCGCCTTTGCTTATCTGCTTCTCGTCAAGATCGACCGAATGGAATTTTATCCTGCGTTCAGAGAAGAACCTTTCAGCCTTTTTAGTCGCGCTGCTTTTTTTTCTGCCGAATATCTGGATATTCATAAATAGCCTCCATATAAATAAAAAAGTCCCGCCGGAGCGGGACATTTCTTTAAAATGATGTCGTATCCGCGAAAGTGAAATCTTTGATAAGCATCGTCGGCACTTTAGTGCTTGCGGCAATATTGTCTTCCTTCCCAAGAAGAAGGATATTCTTTGCCGCGTTATGAAGCACTTCGTTAAATCTGAGGTTGTTGACAGAATGCTTTATCTTTCCGTTCTCGAAGTAATATATGCCGTCCCTTGTAAGGCCGGTAACTTCGTTTTTCCTCATACTGACGGTCCTTATATACCAGAAATTGTTGATGATGAGACCGTTCTTAACTTTTTTCATCATCTCCTGCTCGGTCGCGTTCCCGCCCCTGATGATCACATTCGGTATAAAATTAGGCGGCGCTTTTATCTTGGCGGCGTATGATCTGTTCGTGAACAGCTCATTGACCACGCCGTTTTTTATCCAGTCCACATTTCTTGCGGATATACCCTCCCCGCTGAAAGCAGCCGCGGTCAGGTCTTTTTCATCGAGATTTGAGATAAGAGTGAAATTTTTACCGAACATATTTTTTCCGATTGAATCGTGGAATGCCGTAACGCCGTAGTCGGCGTTCTTTCTGTCCATAAAATACAATAGGAAGCTGAAGAAATTGATCACAGCCTGAGGTCTTAAAATAACGTTGTACTGACCGGCTTCGATTTTTTTAGGTTCGGTAAGAGCGTCGAATCTTTCATTGAGCTGATCCAGTTCACTCTTTATTGAATAATCCTTAACATCCTTTACGCTTCGTTCGACCTTTGCTTCCCTTGATCTGTTGTCTGCAAGCGTCATTGAATTCTCAAATGAGGTTGAAGAATCATATCCCTCAAAACCTTTTTTGGTTTTCAGGTAAGATTCGCTCACTGCCTTCGTTACGATGCCCGAAACAAAAGCTTTTTTCTTTTCCGCATTATCAACGGTTTTCTTTATTATATCTACCATGCCTTCCATAGAGAATTTTACCGTATTTTCCGACATATTTGCGGTTTTCGGAATTTTAGCTTTAGACGAACTCGGTACGAATTCAGGATCTGGTTTGTTTAGCTTAGCTATGTTCTGAGCCGTATCGATCAGCCTTTTCAATTCGGTTTCATCAAGAGAATTTATCCTTGATGTTCCGGTCTTTGCGCCGTAAGCGACATTAAGCCTGACTCCGTACTTAACCCCTGTCATATTCTGTGTTATCATATTCTGCGCATATCTCGTAGCTGTTTCGTCCGATCTGTGAAGATAAAGTGAAAAGTCGTCGGCCGTACAGTTCTTTTCTATGAATTTTGCGGCTTTTTCAAATTGTTTGTTCATCATTTTGAACCTCCGACTCTGATTTTTTTGAACCTTGCAGTTGCAGCTCCGTGCGTCATCCTTGCGGTTTGAGGCGGCTGGCCTTTTCCGCAGTTGGTTACGCCGAAATCTTTCCAGTACCTGTCATCGCAGATAGCGTCGCATGAATTCCAGAATTCGGGATTGCTTGATTTATAAAGCACATCTTTTAAAGGCCTTACCTTCTTTCCGTTCTTTATTTCCCAGAACATGTCCCCGCCGAACTGGAAATTCACCCTGTGCTGATCGATCGAGAATGAACCTCTGCCCTCGATGTAAATACCGTCCTCGGTATCTGCTATAAGCTCCTGGGGCGATAAAGGTTTTTTGCCGGGTTCGAGGTACAGATTCGGTATCCTGTTTATAGGAAAGTCATAATAATATGTCGCTCTGCTGCAGCCTCTGCTCATGTTCTCGCCGATGAAAGGAGCCGTATCTCTCGTTGTGCCGTATTCGTTCAGTATCCCGTCCTTTATAATGTACCATTTCTGGCCGGGAACTCCGTCGTCGTCATATCCTGCGGTCGCGAGACCGAAAGAAAGCGTGTTGTCGCCGACGAAATTTACTATCTCCGAGCCGTAACGGTATTTTTTCAGCTTTTCCGGTGTAGCGAACGATACTCCCGCATAATCGGCTTCCCATTTAAGCACTCTGTCAAGCTCGGTCGGATGTCCTACGCTTTCGTGCATGGTCAGTCCCAGGTGGTTCGGGTCGAGTATCAGGTCCCTTCTTCTGATCTCTCCGGGTTCATCCGCCTCAAGCTTCATAATAGCTTCTTCAGCTATCTGTACAGCCTTCTGGACAAGGTTCATTTTCAG
>CALMWI010000228.1 GCA_937873545.1 uncultured bacterium
ACTTAGGCGCGCTCATCAGAACAGCGGACGGAGCGGGGATAGATACGATAATTCTCGCGGACAAGATAACTGACTACAGGAATCCGAATGTGATAAGAGCTTCGACAGGAACGATATTTTCAAAGAAGATCATCGAGGCATCAACAGATGAAACGATCGAGTATCTAAAATCGAAGAAATTTCAGATAGTTTCAGCCGATCCTTACGGCAAAATGGTCTATTCAGATGCTGATTTTACAAAGAAAACAGCGATCGTTGTCGGATCGGAAGCATTCGGATTATCAGAATCCATGAAGAAAAATGCCGACATTTTAGTCAGCATTCCAATGAAAGGCGTAGCCGATTCACTGAACGTCAATCAGGCCGCCACCATAATTTTATATGAAGCGTTAAGACAGAGAAGCGAAAAATAAGCCGTAAAGCTTGCTTTTATAATAAAAATTGATTATATTCATTATCAAGTTAAATAAAATTGGAGTGAATTATGTTCAAAAAATTAATGGTGTTTCTTTTTGTGATGATTGCCTTTACGGGAATCTTCATATCATGCTCAGATGACGATGACAGTTCAACAGGTCCGGATACTTCAGCTCCGACTGTCTGGGTAGCCGCTCCTGCAGACAGCTTCGAAGTGATCGACGGTATTCCTGTAACTATTACCGCGGGAGTATCGGACAATGTCGGTGTTACAAAAGTGGAGTTTTATGTTGACAGTATTTTAGCATCAACAGATTCTGTACCTTCAGTATTTGAGTACATATGGGGAACAGTCGGAAAAGAAGGCGATCACATAGTTTATCTGTATGCTTATGATGCAGCAGGTAACGTTGGCGAGTCGGAAGTAATTACTATTACAGTAACACCGCCACAGACTCTGACAGTAAATTCACCTAACGGCAGCGAAACATGGAACAGAGGTACTTTACAGAATATAACATGGAATGTGAATACCGTTGATACTTTAGTCAGGATAGAATTAATGGGTACCGCAGGATATATCCTGAGCGCTTCCACTGCAAATGACGGATTATATGAATGGCAGATACCGGCAGATCAGGTACCGGCAAATGATTATATGATAAAGATCACAGGGCTGCAGACCACGATAAGCGACACGAGCAACTCGACTTTCACGATCACTGATTCGCCTTTCATTCAGGTAATGTCGCCGAACGGAGGAGAAAGCTGGGCTATGTCAACGGATCAGACTATATCTTGGCAGGATAATCTTACGGAAGATGTTAAGATAGAATTGTTCAAAGGGGCAGCGCTTGAATTAACGATAAGCGATTCAACTGTCAGCGACGGATCTTATTCGTGGTCGATACCGAATAATTTATCGGTCGGATCAAATTACAAGATCAGGATAACAAGCATTCCTGTAAATACGGTGACAGACCAGAGTGACGCTACATTCTCGATAACAGCAAAATAAGAAATATCAAGATATATGCAGTAAAAATCCGCCTTCACGGCGGATTTTTTTATTGTTTGATATAAAGCCTCTTTAGGGTGTCGGTAATATACTCTTTATCTCCTTTCCCAGATGCTACTTTCATCATCATGGGATAAAGTTTTTCATCAGGATCATCTAAGTTTATACCGTTGAAATCCAGAAATACAAGACCCGCGACCAGAGCAACTCTTTTATTGCCGTCAACAAACGGATGGTTCTGACAGAGGTGATAAATATAGGCTGAAGCCATTTCAAAAAGATCATCATGCAGAA
>CALMWI010000229.1 GCA_937873545.1 uncultured bacterium
TGCATTTACTTTTAAAGGGAATCTGCTTTACAAGATGAATGGGGAATATACTTTGAAAGATGCCTATTACGACCCGGTTACAATGGAGATGGTAGATGCTGATATAGATATCGGAGATCTTTTTCTCTTGACTGCCGGAGCGGACTACAGGTGGCAGTACAGGCTGACTTTTGGTTTTGATTTTGTTTACGGTAGTCGTTTTGCTGCAGAGATAGAAGGTGAAGATCAGAAGAACGGTATGACTTATATGGACATTGACCCTTCCGTAAAGTATTCTATAAGCTTGTTTGAATTTGTTCTTGGAGCAAAGATACCGGTATATACTGAGCTTGAGACTTATGCTCCATGGGTGCCGGAGTCGGATCAGAAAGGCAGAAGTATGACGATAAACTTCAGAACGAACTACAGGATATTCTAAGCAAAGCGCAATAAAAGTAAAGCACAGTTAGCTAAAGTAAATAGTAATAAGGCAAAGTAAATGAGCGGAACGGAAAGTAAAACAGATCCAAAAAGAATTATTACAGGCTACTGGAGGCCTGTATATTCGATCTATATAAGCATAATAGTCGCTTTTATAGTAACGCTGATCATGATCAACAGTCACCTTCAGTTCTTCAAAGTTGTCGAAACTGATAGCGGAATCGAGCAGGCTTTACTTTTCGGTCTGGGGTACGGATATACGGTCATGATACTTGTCGGATTTGTAGTTCTGCTCATAATTCTCGGAGGGATACTTCTCTACACCATTCAGCGCAGAAGAGAATACTCATGTGAAATGAACGAGATCCTTCAGGAGCTTAAAAAATCATCAAATGAATACTCAAGCATCCATGAAAGATACAAGCTGATAACTGAAAACATTTCCGACGTTATTCTGACTACGGACATGCAGGGCAGGATAACATACATTACGCCTTCGATCGAAGCTTACCTTGGAAAATCCATAGATGATCTGACAGGTAAAAAAATTGAAGAATTCGTTACAAAAAAATCTGTAAGGGTACTGAGCAAAGATATAATTTTCAGAAGACAGAATCCCGAGAAGTTTAAGGAAGTATCAACGAACGAGATCGAGTTTATCGGTAGAGGCGGTCAGATACTGTGGGTCGAACTTAAAATGATCGGCTTTACGGAAAACGGGCAGCAGAAGGGATATCTCGGCGTTTTCAGGGATGTGACGGTAAGAAAAAAGAATGAATGGTCAATCAAGTTCCAGAGTGACGTGCTTTATAATATCTCCGACGAAGTAAACATTAACGATCTCAACGGAAAGGTCATATATGTTAACAAAGCAGTGCTGAACGATCTGAAAATGACAAGGGATGAGATAATAGGTCAAACAAAAACGGTTCTGCTTCCCGATCCGGAATTCAATATATCAAAAAACGATATTATGAAATGGGTTCTTGAAAAAGGGCACTGGGAGGGAATAGTCGGAAATTACCTTCCGGATGGAAGGCGAAGGATCGTTGCCACAAGATCAAAACTGTATTATGATGAGAATAAAGTTCCGGTAGCTGTAATCTCGATCTCGACGAATATTACCAAAAAAGTCGAAATGGAGAAAGAGCTTAAGAAAAGTGAAAACCAGTACAGACTTCTTGTTGAGAACGTCTCAGACGTGATATGGACTTCTGACAAAGATTTTAAGATCACTTATGTCACCAGATCCGTGGAAAAGTTTTTGGGTTACACCCCTGATCAGCTTATGCTTCTTATGAAAAATGAATATTTTTCACCTGATACTCTTGAAAAAATTGAGAAATTACGGGCGAGAACTGAACACAGATACGGAAATGTTGCATATCCGGTAGTATTCAATGCAGAACTTATCTGCGCTGACAGAACAAGGAAATGGGCAGAGGCGAAGATCAATCCCTTAATAGAAGATAACGGTTCTGTTTCAGGATTTGTCGGAGTATGGCGAGATATTACCAGTTTTATTCTGACAAATGACAGGAACAGAGCGCTTGAAGAAAGACTTTCTCAATCTGAAAAAATGGAAGCCCTGGGCAGATTGGCCGGCGGTGTGGCTCACGACCTGAATAATGTCCTTACGGGCATAGTTGCGTACCCGGATCTTCTATTACTAAAGATACCAGAAGATGATCCGCTACGGAAAAAGGTGATCGCTATCAAAAAAAGCGGGCAGAAAGCTGCCGCGATCGTTGAAGACCTGTTGTCTTTATCGAGAAGAGGAGTAAATAAATTTACAGCTATTAATATTAACATGCTCATAAAAGATCTTCTGGACTCTCCGGAAGTCGAGAAGCTGAAAGTTTACCATCCTCAGATCAGATTCAAATACAGCGAAGGTAAATCTGTGCCTCCGGTATCTGGAGCGGAATATCAGATATCGAAAGTTCTGATAAATCTTTTCACAAACGCATGCGAAGCTATGCCTACAGGCGGTAATATTTACATAAGTACAAGGTTCGAAAGTTCGATCAATGAATCCATAAGATATAAGAACATACCGGACGGAGACTACGCGGTGATCACAATAACCGATGAAGGCGTCGGTATTTCAAAAGAGGATCAGAAAAAAATATACGAGCCTTTCTTCACGAGCAAAGTAATGGGAAGAAGCGGTACAGGGCTCGGTATGGCTGTCGTATGGGGAACTATTCAGGACCACAACGGTTATATCGAATTGAAAAGTAAACTAAATGAAGGGACAACTTTCGATATATATCTGCCGGCTCTGGCAGAATCCGCCGCATTTGAGAATGAGATAATGGATAAGACATCATTGAGAGGCAAAGGTGAGAAGATCCTTATGCTCGATGATGAGGATATCCAGCTTGAGATAGCAGATTCGCTGTTCACTGAACTGAATTATAAAATCAGAACGGTTTCAGATCCTCAGAAGATAATGCGGGAAATAGAAGATTTCACTCCTGACCTTATTATACTCGATATGATACTTACAGAAAATACTGACGGATTGGATGTTTATAAAAAGATATGCGAAAAATATCAGGATATTAAGGTGATGATCATAAGCGGATTTTCAGAAAGCGAAAGAGTGAAGGAAGCGTTATCTTTAGGCGTAAAAAAATACATTAGAAAACCTTTCACGATAGAAGAGATAGGTCTTGCCGTCAGAGAGGTATTAGAGACTAATTAAATGAAAAGATCAGACTGCGGAAAAAACATACAGGAATTATCCGATGACGAAAATTCCGCACTGAAGATAAATGCCGGAAAAGAATCAAAATTAAAAAATTCAGACGGATTTTCAGGTTATCTCGAGAAAAAAAGAAGAAAACTTACTTTACAGGATTTCATTGACGGAATTATTTCCGGAGACAGGGTCATTTTAGGCAGAGCGCTAACCCTTATCGAAAGTAAAAGATGCGATGACAATAAACTGTCCAAAGCTATCATAAATTCATGTCTTCCACGATCCGGAAATTCGATCAGGATCGGCATAACAGGTGTTCCCGGAGCAGGCAAAAGCACTTTTATAGAATCATTCGGACTTTACCTGATTTCTTTAGGCAAAAAAGTAGCTGTCATGGCAGTTGACCCCAGCTCAAGCAAATCAGGCGGCAGCCTTATGGGGGATAAAACCAGAATGGAAAGGCTTTCCGGCATGAAGGATGTATTCATCAGACCTTCGGCTACTTCAGGGTTTTTAGGCGGAGTCAACAGAGCGACCAGGGAGGCTATAATACTGACCGAGGCTTCAGGTTATGATGTAATACTTATCGAGACTGTTGGAGTAGGGCAGTCCGAGATACTGGTTCATTCAATGGTGGATTTTTTTCTTCTGCTGCAGATCGCGGGCGCAGGCGATGAACTTCAGGGAATAAAAAAAGGTATCATGGAAATGGCTGACGGAATAGCTGTGACTAAAGCTGACGGAGATAATATTCAAAAAGCGGAGTTATGCAGAAAAGAGATCGAGACCGCGCTGCATTACACTCTCAATTATGACAAAGACTGGACTGTGCCCGTTATTACTCTCTCCGCTTATGAAAACCGCGCGATCGATAAAGTATGGGAAATGGTATTGAAGCATACCTGCGTAATGAAAAGGAACGGAAGGTTCGATCAGAAAAGAAAAGATCAGGTCGGAGAATGGCTGAAATCAGCTATAGTTCAGTCGCTTGAAAATGAATTTCACAGTTCGCCGAAGATCATAAAAGTAATAGACAGATACAGGTCAGAAGTTCTTTCAGGCAAAATATCGCCTGCGGCAGCAGTAGAAGAACTTATAAATCTGTTCAGGGACGACAAATGAAAACGGTAATAATACTTTTAACGGCATTTCACCTATTTTGCGGAACCGCGGATTTTTCTGTCAAACTGATATATATCAAGCCTGATGCGGATGTCAGGATCAAAATTACCAATTTTGAGTCAACTTTGGAAAAACAGCTTGATAATTACAACTGGAAGTTCCCACACGATGACTTTGACAAGATCGAAACGAATATCAGCGTGAACATTGAAAAAGCTACCGCAAATAAAACTTTCACAGGGATAATAAATATAAGCAGCGGGATCGCTTCTCCCTCTGTTCAGACAATAGCTTTAAAAAAGGATATATACTTTAACGAACAGGATATTGTGTTCACAATGGATTATGAAAACGATCCGAATTTAGATAAAATGGATCCGGGTTCAATCGAAACTCTCGTATTGTTCTATGTAAATCTGGTTCTCGGAGAAAATTTTGACAGGCTGTCATATACCGACCAGAAAAATTTCAGGCTGGAAGGTGACAGATATTTTCAGAAACTATATGAGTTCGAGAACATTCTAACAAGCGCTACTGAAAGGATCAGCTGGAACAAAAGGCTGGAGATAATCAATAAATACAGGCAAAATGCCAACCCGGATATAAGGAAGCTTAACGCATTGATGTATAACGCTGTTTATTTCATAAATTCAGGAAAAAGGGACAGGGCAAGGTTCTTTGTGGAACCGATCTATGAAATAATATCAAGAACAACTGAATATCCGGTAAATTTTTTCGCAAACAATTTTTACGCGCTAAGCGAGATATTCTCGCTTGAGAAGGACGCAAAATTCGTAAATCTTCTGATCGAAAAAGATCCCGAACACGAGAGCACATACTCACAAAAGTTACCTAAACAGTCTGTCCGCGAAAAAACCAAAATCAACGAATAATATTTGCGTAATCAAAAAAGATTCAGTAAATTTATGTATTAGAATTAATAGATATGAAAAACGCTATTTAACATAAGGGAGAACGAGATGAAGATGTGGAGACACGCATTAATTCTGATGATCTCAGGATTAGTAATGCTTATCATTTCCTGCCATACGGAAACACCGGTAAACATTGATAATCAGGTGCCATCAGCCGAAATAGTGATGATCTATAATGACAATGATACACTTTTTAACGCTCAAGACAGCCTGATGACTTTTACAGATTTTCAACCCAGCATTCTTGAAGGATCTCACTATATAAAAGTAAGATTGTCTAACAATCAAAAGCTTTACAGAGTGATTCTCAGCGCTGAAGATCATATAAGTGGAGAGTCTCATATTATAAAGACACTGAATAACCCTCAGGAGG
>CALMWI010000230.1 GCA_937873545.1 uncultured bacterium
TGCCTGAAAAGCTATGCTGTTATAGCAGACATGTCCTTTACCATGAAATGCTTCTTTCTTAACTGCATCTTTATTTTCTGCGGGCACATTATCAGCCGCGTTTACGGCCGCGAAAACTGCCAGGATCATCACCATTTCGATCATTTTTTTCATTTTATTCCCCTTATCTGATTTTAAATAATTTTTTACTGTTCTCTGTAGTCACTTTTGCCACTTCCTCAACTGAAACACCTTTAATAAGCGCGATCTTTTCAGCTATGTACTTCAGATTCGACGGATCGTTCCTCTTTCCCCTGTTGGGAACGGGCGTAAGAAAAGGCGAATCAGTTTCCAGAAGTATATTCTCGAGAGGAATCTCTTTCACTACAGCTTCCCTGTCGTTATTCTTATAGGTTATACTGCCTGTAAAAGAAATATAAAAACCTTTTTCTATTAATCTAAATGCGGTATCGATACCGCCTGCGTAGCAGTGAAACACGCCTTTATATTTGTCTGACACATCATTTACAACATCCATCGTTTCCTTCTCCGCGGCTCTGGAGTGAATTATAACAGGAAAGTTGTTCTCTAAAGCGATCTCCAGCTGCTTTATAAAAAAACGCTTTTGAATTTCAAGCGGTACTCTGTCCCTGAACAGATCGATCCCTGTTTCCCCGATAGCCACAACTTTATGATGCTGGATCAATGTTCTTAATGAATTCACCTCTTCAATATGCAGTTTTTCAAGATCATTGGGATGAAAACCGCATGCAGCATAGACTTCAGGAAATCTCTCAGAAAGCCTTATGCACTGTTCATTCGACTTTATATCGACACCCACATTTACAATTCCTCCGACATCTGAAGCGAATAGCCTTTCTATAAGCTCTTCCCTGTCAGGATCGAAATCTTCAAAGTATAAATGCGCATGGCTTTCAAAAAACTTCATGAGACTTATCCCAGCAGTAAAGCGAGGAACAAATTGATCACAGGGTATATGACCAGATCGAATATAGAAAATCCGGTATAATTGCCTACGATAAGTATTCCGATCAAAATGAACATTCCGTAGCGGCTGAAAGACTCATATTTTTCAGCCTGTTTATATGGTAAGAACCCCATAAGGACCTTTGAACCGTCAAGAGGCGGGATCGGGATCAGATTGAACGCCATAAGAACGCTGTTGATCGTTACGCAGAATATAAAAAAAGTGTCCACCAGATTTATATCTCTTGAAGCGTACATATTTGATCCTGAAAAATATATATCTATACTTTGAACAAGCCCGGTCAGCGACAGAATTTTATAAACAATTATTGATAATATTATCAGCGTAAGATTAGAGAGAGGCCCCGCAGCGGCGGTTATCGCCATATCCCTTTTCGGTCTTCTAAAGTTGAACGGATTAACGGGAACCGGTTTTGCCCCGCCGAACATGAATTGCCAGTTGGTCATAAACCCGAGCATCAGAGGGACCATCACCGTCATAATTGGATCTATATGCGGTATGGGGTTTAAAGTTAATCTTCCCATTCTGTAGGCTGTTCTATCGCCGAGAAGATAAGCAACCCAGCCATGAGCCACTTCGTGGAATACGACCGAAAAAAGAAGAACAAGTATCATGACGATTATGCCTGCATCCATTTTATCTGAACTCGTAGGTTAATTG
>CALMWI010000231.1 GCA_937873545.1 uncultured bacterium
CCTGTTTATGTGAAATTTATGCCCGTAAACATAAGGTTCTACTCTTGCGTATTCAAAATTGAATGTAAGCCCGTCAACAAAAAGAAAATTTGAGTTGTAAAATCCTGCTGCAACAGCCCACTTGTTCATATAATTCTTCGTCCAGCTTTCTGTAAAAGTTTCATCGTCGAACAGCAATTCACCGTACACTGAATAGTTTTTATAAGGTCTGTATGAAAGGTCGAAGCTGATCAGAGAATTGTCATGGTCTCCGTAATAGTGACCCATCCAGAACAGAGGAAGTACAGGCAGCAGATAACCAATTTCTATTGTTCTATCCCCTGAGATCACCATTTCATTCACGCCGAAACTGAGATTGTCGAGCGCTCTCCATTCGAGTCTGTGAGCTGAAAGGTATTTTTCCCTTTTTACATATTCCGTCCATTTTATCGAATCTTCATTTGATATTGCATAGTATGGTATTTCGCTTTCTCTTCTTGTCTGCGAATCGGCAAGCAGCGAACCGGTGACTGTTGTGAATTTCAGCCTGTCGCCCGCTATTGAAAATATAAAATTCTCATAGTACGCTTTGATCGGCGTTAAAGTCAGGGAATTCATCATGCCTGAACCTAAAGAAACCGGATATTTACCAATAGAGAAATTTATATTTTCGCCGGCAAACAGTAAAGATGTCTCAGTGTGATCTTCGCTGGAGAAATCAGCCTCACCGCCGGAAGGCACAAGCACAAGCGTTTCATATTCATCTCTCAAATGTTTCGTATAATTATGTTTGAGCATCACGCCTGAATTTGTGTGAAGCGACAAAAAATCCCTGTACCCGAAATAGGCCTCTATCCCGCCGTCGGTGACATGTTGGGATATATCATCGAACTTATAATATTTCTCAGAAAAAGGCTTCCTTAGAAAAAGCGGTTTTTCTATGGCGTTCTGGGATATATAGGACTGATTCCAATAGGCTTCAAACCAGCCGACAGTGTTTTTCGATTCAGCTTTGCCGAAACGGTTATCTTGGTCTAAATATTCTTCTTCAAATCTATTAACGAAATTCTTTGTTTTGGGATCAGGATCTTTGATCTCAATCAGTTTTTTATAAATCTCATCAGCTCTATAGGGTTTTGATCCTGTGAACGGAATATTTATCATTCCCGAAATATTCAGATAATCCAGGTACTCATAAGTATATTTGTCCGTCATAGGAATATTTATCGGTGCTGAGGCATAAACTATGCATGATAAGAATGTAATAAGTATTAAGATCATCCTGATGTTCATTTTTCCTCCGGATTCTTTGAAAAAAACCGTTTATCTAAAATTTTTATAGATATTATTCCTGTAACAAGCGTCAGAAGCAGATTCACCGCCCTGTCGATCAGCGAAGCTACCACTCCTATTCCGGCGTCAGCGAACAGAAGATAAGATATCCCTGCGACAAAACCTTCCTTAACTCCAAGACCTCCCGGTGTGAAAGAAAGGAAGAATGATAAATTAGCGATTATCCCGATAAGAAAAGCGTGGTATATTGAAATATCGGATCCGGCTATCCCGAAAGAAATATACATTCTCGCAGAGAACAGAGTGATTCCGCCTAATATGGTCAGAACTGTATAGAACAGATTCATTTTATTTTTATTGATCAGCTTTCTGTTACTCACGAAAAGAATATAATACTGAGACAGTTTATTTTCCCTGTTATTCTTTGCAATTTTGTACGATATAAACACTAATACTGCTGTGATCAGGCAAAACAATATCACAAAAGGAAAATTGATCTTGTTGTAGAAAGACAGCATCTTATCATCAAAAATAAAGAACAGCGACATGAGCAGTGTAACAACCGTAACCAAAATATAGATCAGCATTGTCGTAAACACAAATTTATTGAAAGGAACTTTTTTCTTAACTTTTAGAAATGTACCCAGCGACAACATTCCACCCTTTGCCGGAAGATAATTCAAAATATTTGACGCCAGAGTTAACAGTGCGATATTTATTTTGCTCTCAAATACATCGAGCATGGCGAATTGTATTTTTATTGCAAAAAATGAGTTTATGTATGAAATGAGAATGACCGCGGACAGCAGTATAAAATCATGCAGATCCATATTAAGTATTCTGGAAAAATCGAAATCGGTTCTATAAATAAAAGTTACCAGTAATGCAGCTAAAATTATGTATATAATTGCTTTTTTCATTTAAGAGTTACAGATTTATTCATTAAAAGTTCATCCTTCAACAATTAGACAGCAATTTAAGTTATTAATTGAAGACTTTCAATAAATTTAAGTAATGTTGAATTAATTATTTATTTTTTAAATATAATCTTGATCAGTTTTTCCAAAGACCCTATAAAAAATGCGAAACCAAGTATTGGAAGCTGTTTCATAACCGGAATAATATCTTTATGATCTTCATACAAATAAAGCGCAGTTAGAATAATTGCTGAAACGATCAGCATTAAAAGCCTGAACGGATAAAAAAGAAACAGATACGCAGATACAATAAGTGCTGAAAAGTATAGAATTGAAAACTTATTTACGAATCTCAGATAATGGTCGGCAAATGTTTTTCCTCTGTGATTTATCCACGAATAAACATCATTCCCTTCCCGTGAATGGTATTTTATATTCAGATCAGTATGCCGTAATATTTTTGTGTCGTTCTGAAAAACCATATTTTTGAGAATGGCTGTGTCATCGCTGGAATCTTTTGCTATTACATCAGGAATGCTTTTTAAGAATAACTCCCTGCTCAATAAAAGGCAGCCTGTCCCTTTGGGGGCTTTAAGAAAATTCTCCTGTGTTATCCATAACTCTTTTGCATACTTGAACTGCGGATAGTAAGGGTGGTAAAACTTCCTTCTAATGAGATAAAGCAGTGTGTCATATTCGGATTTGTATTTTTCGTCATTAAGGCTTCCTGCCATTAAAGGCTGATATCCGATCTTCTGAATATTTTGTAGAAGATCACTGAA
The DNA here is from genome assembly GCA_937873545.1 of uncultured bacterium. Lineage (GTDB taxonomy): Bacteria > UBA4055 > UBA4055 > UBA4055 > UBA4055 > UBA12480. The sequence goes on from CALMWI010000231.1 coordinate 2,972, forward strand.
TACTTCTATTCTAGTGTCTATAAGAAGAATATTTTCATATTTGGCATGTTCAGCTCCGGTCTTACGAGCCTTTGCACGCCCCATATTCTTTTCGAGATCGATGATTTTCACATTCGGATAGCTCAATGCAATTTCTTTTGTTCTGTCTGTTGAGCCGTCGTTTATAAGCAGTATCTCTATATTCATGCCTTCGGGTATGGTCAGACCGAGAACTGCATCGAGGCACAGTTTTATTGTTTCTTCTCCGTTGTAAACAGGTATGACGATCGAAATATCCAAACTGAATTCTCCCCGGAAGATTAAGTTTGTTTCATTTTGAAAATATCCATGAACTGGGCTTTTACTCTCTCAAAAAATGCGTACATAACAGGCACGACCGTCAGTACGAAAAATGTTGAAGCCGAAAGTCCGCCTATCGTTGTTATTGAGAATGAGTACCAGAAATTTTTCTCTACATCTGAATTTATTATAAGCGGGACCACGCCCAGGATGGTGGTAATTGAAGTCATAAGGACAGGTCTGATCCTTTCGATCGTGCCTGTGATTATAGCCTGCATCATGTCGAGACCGGAGGCTCTTTTCGTATTTATATGATATATGAGAATTATTGAGTTATTGACAACAATTCCCTCAAGCAGGACCACTCCCATATATGCGTCTTCGTTGAAAATCTCCTGAAGACCGAAAAAGATCCCGAAAACACCGACTATGCTTAATGGAATGCTCAGGATGATTATGAACGGGTGAAGCAGCGATTCGAAAAGTGAGGCTGTTACCATAAAAACAAGTACGACCGCGAAAAATATAAGCCAGATCATTTCCTTTTTTTCTTCTTCTGTCATATAATCTTCGTCTTCCTCGTCGAACTTATATCCTGACGGCAGCGGATAGGTTTCTTTTATTGAATTTAAAAACTCATTCGCCTGCTTTGTAGATGAATTATAATCGTACCTGACATATCTGGTATAGCTCTGATCTTCCTTTGATATCTCATTCATGAGAGCTTCTTTTTTGATCTCGGCAATGTCTCTGATCCTGAAACTGGTATTTCCCGATATTACTGTCTTGTCGAGAAGGTCTCTGACATTAAATTCCTCGTAGTCAGAATATTTTACGCTCATTTCTATCTCATCGCCGCCGAACATGATATTGGTTCCGCTTCCGCCGCAGGATGATCTTATCTCCCGCACCAGATCGCTTACATTCGCGTTGAATTGAGCCAGCTTCTTTCTGTCGATGCTTATGGTATAGTTGAACTGGTCTGAAGACTGCCACCACCGGCCGGTACCGGTAATGTCAACATCGCTGACACGTGAATTTGTAAGCAGGAATCTTTCCAGTTTCTGCGCTTCAGATTTCAGACCTTCATAATTGTAACCTTTCAGGATCAGGGATGAATTGTACGACTTAGATGTCGAACCGCCTGATCTGTATCCGCCCGACTGATTAAGCGGATTATAAATAGAAATGAACGGGCCGGAAAAATTTACGGCCATGGACACTAGCTCATTTTCCATCTTGAAAGGTTCGATAGTATAATACTGTTCGTCGGTATAATTTATCTGGATATATGCGCTCTGCGAAGTCACGGTGGTAGTGAAATTATCATAATTGCCTGTTTCCTGAACTCTTTTCTCGAAATTTTTTATTATATCGTCAGCCATTTCAACGGTCGATCCTACAGGCATAGATATGTAAACGCTGACCGTGTTCTGAACGTTCCAGCTGAACCTTCTTCCCTGATCCACATAATTGTCGAAAAGAAAAAATGACAGATAAAATACTACGCCGGTAAGAATAAGCACAACTTTTCTGTTGTTTACAAAATATTTCAGATATTTCGAATAACCTTTAAAATCATCTCCGTTCTCCTGCTGAATAACATGCCTGTATTTTTCTGTCAGAAAAAATCGGGTTAGCAATGGGGTAAAAGATATTGAGACAACGAAAGATGATAATAAGCTTACGCTTACCGCAATAGCCAGAGGTATCCAGTAGAGCCTTCTTTCGCCTGACATGTATAAAAACGGTACGAACACGACAACGGTCGTAAGAGTTGAGCTTAAGATAGGATTGAGAACCTCTTTAGTTCCTTCTGAAGCGGCTTTGAATTTATCGTATCCGTGATTATAGAGCCTGACTATATTTTCTAGAACCACTACAGAGTTGTCAACAAGTAATCCGAAGCTCAGAACAAGACCTGAGAGAGTAACTATATTTAGAGTGAAATCGAAGAAATATAAAATAAAACCGCTCATGAAAAGGCTGACGGCTACAGATAACACTATCACAACGGAGAGCTTTATATTCCTCAGAAAAAATACGAGCACGAAAATTATTATCAGAATACTTATCAGCCCTCTGATCTTTATATCGCCGAGTTCTTCTCTTATTGATTCGGTCGAATCGTACTTCGTTTCCGTTTGAATTTTATACGAAGCATGGTCCTCTTTGAATTTTTCAAACACTTTATAAACGTTGTCGCAGGTCGAAATAGCGTTCGAGCCGGGTTCTCTGAAAACCGCCACATCAACAGATTCCCTGCCGTTGATCCTCTTTAAGCTGTTCGCTTCTTTATTTGAAATAACTACTTGTGCAATATCGTTTATCCTGATGGGAACGCCGTTGTTGTATTTAAGAATAATTTCCTTCAGCTCTTCCAGACTGCCGAGTTCGTTATCGATCGAGATAGTAAACTCGATCTTATTGCTGTCCCTTACTTCTCCCGCATTGATCTGATTTCCGTACTGATAAAGCTTATTCAGATTTGATATTGATATTCCGTAAAAATCCGCTTTCTTTCTGTCTATCAGCACTCTCAGCTCATTTACCGGGATTCCTGTTATCTCGACTGAATTGATACCTTTTACGGCAAGAAGATCGTTCTTCAGTTCATTTTCGATCAATAATCCGAGTTCGTCAAGTGAAATATCTCCGAAAATATTATAGCTGATCAGCTCCCTGCTTTCGTCAAGTTCTTCCCGGGGCACATATTTTCTGATATACAATCTGTTCCTGACAGCTTCGGGAAGATCTTTTTTTATCTGATAAAGCTTTTCGTTCAGCGCCAGGTACGCAAAGTTCATATCCGTATCTCTTTCGTATTCGATCGTTATAGACCCGTAAGAACTTTCTGAACTTGATGATACTTTATAGATATTGTCGAGGGTATAAATCTCCGATTCTATGGGACTTATGACTTTAGTCTCAATCGTTTCCGGGGAAACATTATCCCATGATGCGCCAACGATGAGCGTGGGATATTCCGTATCGGGCTTTAATTCGAGCGGAATATAATTAAAGGCGATGATCCCGAGAATGGTCAGACTGCTGAAGAACATTATTATAGTGACGGGTCTTTTTAAAAGATTTTCAAACATTTATTTTTTCTTGCCTTTTAAGGATTCATATACTGCCGGCAGAACGACCAGAGTAAGCAAAGTAGCTACCGACAATCCGAAAATAACTGTTATCGCCAATGGTTTTCTGAGCTCGGATGAACCTCCCCATGCTACAGCCATCGGTATCATTCCGAATACGGTCGTGATGGTCGTCATCAGCATCGGCCTCAGCCTTTTCTGAATTCCCTCTACGATCGATGTTCTTATGTCGAGACCTTCCCTGACGCTGTTATCTATAAAATCAACTGCGACGATCGCATTGTTGACCGATATTCCCACAAGCATAATCATACCGATACCCGAAAGTATATTTATCGATTCCCCGGTTAAAGTCAGTCCGACCGCTACGCCGATGAAAGAGAATGGAATGCTTAACACGATGATAAACGGGCTGAGCAGTGACTCAAACTGTGAAGCCATTACCATATAAACCAGAATAAGAGAAAGCATGAACATAAATACTATCTGCATCATGGAATCCTGCATTTCGGTATTCTGCCCTCCGACTTCGATCCGCATTCCTCTGTAAAGATCTATTTTATCCAAGTCAGCCTTAACTTCGCCAACAACTTTATCAAGCCTTCCCTCGTTGATATTTGCGGTTACGGTTATAACCCTGCCCTGACTTTCGTGCTTGATAGACTCTGGTCCGTTCTCGAAATTTACGCTTACGAGCTTATCAAGAGGATAATATGATCCGTTCTTGACATAAACTGATCCGATAATATTTTTTATGTCGTCATTAAAATCCTCATTTGTGCCTACAATTATATCTATGGATTTGTTGTTCTCCGTTATCTGGGTTGCCGTCTCCCCTTTTATCATTGTTCTGATGTAGTTTGTGATCTCCTGTTCGGAAATATTGTTATTTTCCAGAAATTCATTGTTGAAGTCTATTTTGATCTGTGGTTTATTACCCATGAAATCAGATTTGATCTCGCTTAGATTTTTGACGGTCTTTAACTTACTTATAACTTTATCGGTAATCTCGCGGAGATCGTTAAGATCGCTCCCGGTAACTTTTACGCTCAGATCGCCTTCATCTGATTTTAGAAGTTCCCCGAGTACGGACACATCGGTATTTATGCTTACTTTTATATCAAGATCTTTTTCAGAATTATATTTGCCGCTATCTTTTCTCAAGTCGTTCAGAAATTCTTTCGTTGATATATCAGTTTCAAGTTTAACCTGAATGTCGCCCTTATAGACCGTCGCGCCTGTAAGAAGGGATTTTTCATCATATATCCCGCCTGTCGCAAATATGGATTTGACGCCTTTTTTCAGGATCAGCATCTGCTCATAATCCTGAATTACGCTTTCTGTTGTCCAGATGCTCGTACCCGGATTCATTTCGAGCGAAAGCATAAATTCGTGGCTGTCAACATCCGGCATCATCCTTCGTTCAAGATTGAGCATAAGAATTATCGAAATCAATAACGCTGCGCCTATCCAAGCATAAGTTTCAGCTTTGTTGTCGAGCGCTTTTATCAGAACTCTTCTATAAGTCTTTTCAAAATATGAATAAGCTTTATCATAGACGATCAGAACCGGTTTAAAGACCGTTTTGGTGAATCTGACGCTTAATTTGAACCAGAATACCGAGAGACCCGTAATGAAACCGAAGATCATCATAAAGATCTTTTTTATTGTGCTTCTTAATTTTTCAACAAGAAAGATATCACGCATAATATTTTTGTTTATACCGTAAAACCTGGCGGGATTAAATAGTCCGAATAAATTTACAATAAACACCAGACCGCCGAGAGAGTAGGCATAGAGCATATATGACTTGGTGCTAAGCTCTTCCTCGTAAGGCTGGAATATTTCATTTACAAAAGATGAGAAATCATAAAGAATTCCGTCTAGCCAGCTGAGTGAGGTCAGGCTGAAATAAGAGATGAACGCGTGTACAGGCTCGAAATAATCAACTTTGGAAATATAGGCTGCCGGAACGGTAAGAAGGAAAAGCAGGAACAGCCATATCACGGTTACTATTATGAACCGTATCCTTTTTTTACGGGTGATCTCTTCATTTTTTCTGTAAAACACGAAAAAATCGAAGGTTTTTATAAACGGATCTGTAAGGACCGCAAGGAAAAGAATATATGCGAAAGCGTGCTCGTCAACCGGTATTTTGCTGATCTTGATTATAGTGAAATAAAGTATTATAAGAATCGTCCAGTAAATGCCTGTCTTAAAGATAGGCCCGTTATCGCTTTTCAGGCTGTCGTCAAGTACAACAGCATTTTTCTTTTCAATTGAAAGTTTATTATAAAGTACAGGCACAAGTGAGATCGAAACGAACAGTGAACTTATCAGCGCGAATACTACAGAAACGGACTGGTCTTTGAAAAGCTCTCCGGCGACCCCTGAAACAAACACAACGGGCATGAATACGATTATAGTAGTAAATGTCGATGCCGAAACCGGCATTATTACTTCTTTCACTCCCGCGTAGCATGAATCGAACACGCCTTTATTCATCTGCCTGTGCCGGTTGATGTTCTCCAGCACGACAATTGAATTATCTACGAGCATTCCTATTCCGAGCGCAAAGCCTGATAATGACATAAGGTTCAATGAAATGTTGGAGAAGTAAAGCAGAGTGAATGTTGAAAATATACTTATAGGCATTGCAAGGGACACATTGAAAGGGGACTTGAATTCTCTTAAAAAAAGGAAAAGAGTGAGGAAAGACAATATTCCGCCGAGAAGTATCGCGGAAACTACATTGTCTATGGATTCTGTTATAAATTCAGACTGGTCGTAAACCACATTTATATCTACATCTGTGGTTTTCTCGAATTCATCCAGTATTTTTTTTACATCTTTTACCACAAGAACAGCGTTTGCGTCCCCGTCTTTTCTGATGAGAACGGCCGTTGAATTCACGGCATTGAATCTTGTGAAAGATTTTTTTTCTTTTACCTGATAGCTGACCTTAGCGACATCTTTCACATAAATATTCCGCCTGTTGTCAAGCTGCTTCACAAGCGTATTTTCGATATCGGAAAGATCTTTGAATTCGGATGAGATCACGAGATCGTAAATATAAACATCATCCTTTACGGTTCCGCCGGGAGAATTCGTACTTGCTGATCTGACCACATTTACGAGAGCGGCGAATGAAAGGCCGTAAGTATTCAGCTTCTCAACATCGGCCTCTATCCTGATGTCGGATTCTTCTCCTCCGATCACATCGGCCATAGCCACGCCGTCTATCTGCTCGATCCTCTTTTTTATGATATTTTCTGATACTTCACGCGTTGTTTTCTGATCTTTACCGGATATGGAAATGATCATGATCGGCTTTGCGGCGGGATCGACCCTCAGAATATTAGGTCTGCCTGCGGTATCGGGCAGAGTGGCGGCATCGAGTTTTTCCCTGAGGTAAAGAACTGCAAAATCCATGTCTGTTCCCCATGCAAAATCAATGGTGATCAGACTTATTGACTCTTTAGATTCTGATTTTATCTTGATTATATCTTTTAATCCGGCGATAGATGCTTCAAGCGGTTCGGTAACAAGCCTCTCGACCTGCTCGGGACTGCTTCCTTCAAGCTCTGTCCAGACCGTAAGTGAAGGATATTTTATATCCGGAAGCAGGTTTACCGGAAGTTTCTGATAAGAAATTATTCCGAAAACCGTAACAGCTGTGAAGATCATTATTACGGTTATCGGTCTTGTGAGTATAGTTTTTAACATTTATACCTCTGAGCGTTTATAAAAGTCCGTAAATCCGAAAACTATTTATCAACTATGATTATGTCCGCATCATGGGCTAGGGTATAGTTATTGGTAACAATGATCTTATCACCCAGCTTGAGTTTCGGATCTTCCTTTTCAAGTACTATTTCAGTGTAGTTGTAATTTGATAGGCCTGTAGTCACATATACCCACTTTGCTTTACTTCCTTCCGCAGTGAATACGAGTTTTCTGTTGTCCCTGGTAAGTATCGCCTCGTTGGGAACGATCACTTTGTCGTTATATATTCTTCCCTCGATCCTGACGTTTCCGCTCATGCCTGACTTTATTAAGAGATCCTTATTCGGTATTTTAACCTGAGCCATACCTGTTCCGTTGGATTTATCCACGACAGCGCTGATGTTTTTTATTATACCTGTGAAAACGGTGTCTTTCATAGCTTCAAATTTCACTTCGACATGCCTGCCCTCTTTCAGCTCCGACACTTCGCTTTCCAGCACAGGGATCTCCATTATAATGCTTTTGTAGTCAACGAGATTCATTGCCCTGAAACCTGATGATACATGCTGTCCCTCGACAATTTTCAGATCGGCGACATAACCGTCAATGTTCGCTTTTACGACTGTATATTCAAGATCAAGTTTTGCTTTCTTGTAATTTATCATAGCCTGTGTCAGGCCGGTCGAAGATTTAAGCACTTCTTCGCTTCCGCCTTTATTAAAAAGGTATTCGATCTCAAGATCGAGTTTTAAATTTTCATACTGCTCTGAAGTTATTGAACCGCTTTTCTTTTTCTCATCAAGCTTCCTGATCTCTTCATCGAGCTTAGCCTGATTCTGGGTCTGATCGCTGTCCTTGATCTGATTCTTTCTCATTCCGTAGTCGATCTTGGCTTTGAGCAGATTATCCTGCGCGCTCTGATAATTCAGTTCGTACTGCTGATTGTCTATCGTGAAAAGGATATCGCCTTTTTTCACATACGAATTTTCTTCGACATTCAGCTTTTCAATATATCCCGATATCTGCGGATATATCTCGACAGATTTTTCGGCTTTCGCCGTGCCTGTCGTATTTATGTACATGATAAGCGGAGCTTTGGCAAGATCTATTGTCCTTACCTTTACGAATGATTTTTTCGTTTCGGCCTGATCTTTGAGTTCCTTGAGCTTGTCCTCATCTTTTTTTGATTCGGGTTTTAATATTATTACCGATACCAGAGAGATCAGGATTATTGTAAAACCGATGTACATTTTATTCTTCACGGCTTTCTCCCCAGAGAATTATAAAGGTCGTATTTGGAAAGTATATAATTATACTGCGTATTGATCTTGTTATATTCTGCTTTTATAAAATCATTTCTCGCCTGAAGATAATCTGTAGCCGATTTGTCGCCTATAAAGAAAAGTTTATCTGCGAGATCAAGGTTTTCTTTGGCCAGTTCGACGTGCTTTCCTGCAAGTTCAAGGCTGTTCTTCTGATTTTCGAGTTCAAGCAGTTTGATCCTGATCTCGTTTTTAATTGATTCTATCTTATTTTCAAGCTGAAGTCTGCTTTTTTTGACCTCGACCTTATTTCTGTCTATTCCGTTCAGTCCTGAATAGGTCAGATTGACTGAAAGTCCCGCTCTTGCCGTGATACCGTCTGATGAATAAGATAATAAGTCATTATTCAGGTCGTCTTTTTTTTCGTAGCCATAGCTGATTGATCCTGTCAGGGACGGAAGGTAATTATCATATTCCATTTTCAAAGATAATTCTTTCTGCGAAAGGTAGTTCTTCTGAACGGCTAAATCCGGATTGTTTTTCAATGCTTCATCTATCAGTTCAGCTTCAGCAAGAATCTCGTCTTTAATTTCAGCCTGTTCGTAAACAATTCTTAATGAATCAGGCATTATCTCGGCGTTCATATAGTAGATCAGATTCTGTTTGTTCTTTTTAAGATTCGATTCGGCCGCTTTAAGGTCTATCACATCGGAAGATTTTGATACTTCAAAATTCAGAAGATCTGATTTTGAAATATTTCCCATAGAATATTTAAGCTGCGCTTCTTCAAATTTTTTCTGGCTGTATTCCGAAATATCTCTCTGGAGTTTCAGCCTTTCTTCGGCTATCAGCGTCTGAAAAAAAGAGTTTATGACTGTATATCTGACCGTATTTTCGATGCCTTTATAGCTTATTTCAGCAGACTGATTCGATATCTTTGAAGACTGATAGCTGTGGAACAGAAGCGGGCTTATCTTTGCCTCAACTCCCGCCGAAGCGCTCAGATTTGAATTCTCGGTATCGGTATCCCCGAAAAAAGAATAATATGAATATGATCCCGTACCGGTAACATCTAAGAAACGGTTCCTTGCATCTTTCAGGTAATGATCCGAAATTACTTTATCCGAACCTGATATTTTTATATCAGTATTATTCTTTTCTGCAGTCTGAATGCACTGATCCAGTGTCATAGTGACACCGAAAGATATTTGCGCAGCAGCAAGCAGTAAAATTATTTTTTTCATTTTCTTCCCTGATCATTAATTTTTATACGGTTAACGATTTTTTATCCCTTTTATTTTAGTAATCGTAAACATCCAGAGTCAGTTCTTCGCCGTTTAGAACATATAGTCTGTTCCCGATGAAAAATTCCTGAGCTTTGAACATGCCTACAAGTCCGGTGTTTCCTTTTTCCTGGATCGAATAAGGCACTCTGTTCAAAAACATTCCGTCTTTAAATATGTCCAGATACACTCCTTCTTTATCGAGGTTTCTGTCAACATTCGGATATACCAATAGTCTTCCATACTTATCGGTATGCATCGTGACAATCGCCTTTTTAAAGTTGCCTACTTTAACTTCCTGCTGCTGACCACCCTGCATCATCTTCTTCATTGAAGCTATGTATTCTTCTTTCTCTTTATTTTCATATCTGATCATTTTGTAGTCTTTTCTAATCTCAGCTTTTTTCTTTCCCTCATAGTCATAGCCGAATATTCTGTACTGGTTGTCTGAATTTTCAGATACATATACATATTCATTTCCGGGTATGAAAGGTATAACAAGGTCATTGAAATCTATTTTACCGCTCATCAGATCCTGAATTGATAGTATTTTGCTGCTTAAAGATGATTTCTGACTTAAAGTTGACATTTCAATTATCGAGAGTGCGAAATCTATATCAGGCTGCTGGCCTTCCTTCGGTATTTGTTTGACTACGAAAGCAGCCATTTTCTGACCGTCCCTTGAAATCTTCGAATTCTGAATCTGTGACTGATCTGTCAACATTTTTTCATAATAAAAATTCCCGTCAAGATCATATTTTGACAGTTTTCTGGATGCTGCGCTCATTATGTTCAAGGTATCTTTATCAATGAACATTATTGACGGATAGAACAGTTCACCCGGACCCTGCCCCATTCTGCCGATGCTTTTTACAAAATTTCCTGAAGAGTCGAATTTCTTTGCGCTCATAGACATAAGATCAAGAATGTAAATATTGTCATTATTATCAGCTGTTATCGTAATAGGCCTTTTTAAATAAGCACTGGTATCAGTCTGCGCTTCAGATGATATAGTGAACAGCTTCTTCAACTCAAGTTTTGCGGTAGGATCATTCGGCGTTTCGGTGTTGCTGTAAATCTTTATGCCGTTCTGCTCTTCGGTCTTGAAATTCTCAACTTTTTTTGAACAGCCTGCGAAAATAATTGCCATAATTATTAACGCCGTCATCAGTTTTCTCATCATTCGCTCCTGAATTTTGGTTAAATATATTTTTACCGGTTCAAAACAACAAAGCATAACGGATGAAACGCCGTTTTTTCCGGATGAACCGCATTCATTTAAGAACGGAATAAAAATAAGCATATTCAGACAAAATAAAAAGTAAATAATAAACATTATTTAATTCAGAAAGACAAAGCCATCGATACCAGTATTGTAACGGCTAAATATAAACCAACGAC
>CALMWI010000232.1 GCA_937873545.1 uncultured bacterium
CGGGCATGGATATCCCCTCCCGATTCGAGGATCATTTTATATCCCAGTGCTTCGATCTTCTTTTTCGTACCCGGATATCCTTTAGGAACAAATACAGTTCCGTTGATCCATAGCGAGTTCGCAGAATAGGCTTCTTTGTGTTCAATTTCTATCCTGTTGAATTTTTCGAATTCAGGATACTTCTTAAATTCTCCGGCTATAAGCAGATTATTATTCTCGAGATAAGAAAGTCCGGTCTTCAGATGGAGCATATCCTTCATCTTGATTTTAGATCCTGTCATATTATATTTTTCAAGTATCTTTATAAACTGATCAGCTCCCTCATGATTTGTTCTGTCAGAAAGTCCGATGTAATAGTGATCGCCCACCATCATAACATCACCTCCGTCAAGCGTTCCCGGAGCCGTGATCTCTTCAATGTTCTTGTAGTATTCCTTAAGCACATCTTTCATTCCTTTGATCTCGCCGTTCCTCGCAGGAGCGCCGGGATTGGTAATGATAGCGCAATGCGGAGTGCATACGGACACATCCTCTATGAAAGTTGAATCCGGGAACCTGCTGTCAGCTTCGAGCACTTTTACCTTCAGGCCGCATTTCAGCAGCGATTCAATATAAAGATCGTGCTGCTTTAAAGCATTCTGATAGTCAGGTTTACCCAGGCTTGCTTTTGTGATCCCGTTCACCATTTCCGGGCACGGTCTTTTAACGATCGCGTATTTAAATTGTCTTGTCATAATTTAATCCTTTATTTATTGCATATACTTTTGATTTCTTCGAGAAGTTTACTTTGTTTGACTGGAGTAAGCATCAGAAAATCAAGTTTTTCGATATTATTAAGTATCTGTCCGCAGACTACGATATCTTTTTCAAAGAGCATCTGCTTCTGAGCTTTGGTGAGTGTCTGTAGTACGGTTACCGGATAAATATTTTCTCTGTCGATCAGATCTTTCAGCCCTTGCCCTTCAGGGTAATCCCAGCCTAGAAGTCTAAGTCCGCTACATCTGCTGTAATCAATGGAATCCTGCGTAAATCTTGTATTTGTAGCGACCATGCCCTGAAAAGTATAGCCCTGAAACTCAGGGTTCTTTTCTCTGATCCTGATTATATCATTCACGCGGGAATGGACATACAACGGCACCTGAACACTTACTGATTTATCTGAGCTTTGACCATACTTGCATTCAGCTATGAGCTGGTGTTTTTCTTTTGTAGCTATTACATCAACTTCGTGGCTTACGCAGAAACCACTCACGATAAGCGCGACTTCAGTTTTATAGCCCTGATTTTCCATGACCTTACCGATAAAATGCTCAAAAGGATGCCCGGTGGGACCGAGTTCCATTAGAGCCTGCTTTAATTTATATCTTATAGATGAGGACTGCTTTTTCCTGCGCAGATACGCAAAAGCTGAGTCGTATATTCTTTTTGTAGTTACACCTTCAAATATCCACGAATTGATCTCTTTAAGTATTTCAGCTATCAGAACGCTGTCAGCACCTGAATTTCTTAATGACCGTTCCAGCTTCTCAGTAGAAAACGGCTCAAGTTCCCCATTCGCTTTTTTTACCTGTATCATAGTTGTTTTTACTCCTTTGAGATTAAAACATTATTCATAGAATTGTCAATGCTGATCAAGGCCTAAATCTAAATGCATTAAATAAATTACTAATGATTGAAAAAATATTAAGGTTGTTAAGAATCTGCTATATCTTTCCTTATTTTCTTCAGAATCAGGAAATGGTTTAGATATAAATACTCTAATAATATTATAAAATCCGTAGGAATTATTATCCAATTTATTTTTTAAAATATAATAAAATGAAACTTTAAAATAATAAAGCGTGGTTAGTACATTATAAAAGTAAGTGTATCTTCTTACATATTGAAATTCTATAAAGTTACCTATAAGTAAAAATGCAGTTGTAGAAATTAATACCAAGGATATAATCTTTGCATCAATTAAATAGTGTTTCTCAAGGAAATATTGTCCGTCCAAATGCATATTTATAATAATATTTTTCGAACTAAAGATGAAATAGTACATAATTATCAGAAAATAAATAATGAGCCCAAAAGGTGCGATTAAAATAAAAGGAGTAACAGTAAGAAGAATAAAAGTTAGTATCAGTATTTTAAAATTCAATCTCTACTCCTGTAAGCTTAAAAATTCTTCATAATTCTTCGTCGTGACGGTCAGGAATTCGTGGTTGGGATATGCTAAAGCGAATGTCTTTGAAAGCGAAGCTTTTTTCAGCGTATTCCATTTGAATTCATAAGCGTAATATTTATCATACTGAGTTTCGATATAATCAATTTCCTGCTGCTGCGTGGTTCTCCAGAAAAATGTTTCCCTGCCGCTTGAATTGAAGTTGAGAAGCTTCAGCCTTTCGCTTATAAGATAATTTTCCCATAACGCGCCGATATCCGTTCTTTTTGCAAGCGGTCTGTAATCTGAAACGACAGCATTTCTGATCCCGTTATCGTAAAAATATATTTTCTTGCCTTTCTTTATCTCGTTCCTGACATTTTTATTAAGCGCAGGCAGCCTGAAAATGATATATGTTTTTTCAAGAAGATCAATATATTTCTCAACCGTTTTTTTATCTGATTCAAGCAGCGATCCCAGCTCTGAATATGAAACTTCG
>CALMWI010000233.1 GCA_937873545.1 uncultured bacterium
GTCCGTACGCTCGGGTCTCAGGCTCATTATACCCAGGATCCCGCGCAGAGAACAGCGTTAGACTCAGTACCAGGATTAAAGGGAAGATCAGATTTCTCATCAGGGACCCGGCGTCTGTTTTTTCGCAGGTTCGATCGTATAATCGAAAACATCAATTTTATCGTTTTTGTGGTCGAATACATAAATACGGTCGCTCAGGTAAACCCATCTTGTGTTCTGGGCAATTTCGCTGTAGTTCATACTATAAGTAAGAATAAGATTTTCGTCATCATAAATATCGAAAGAAATATCCGATCCGAAATTTCCGTCGCTTCTTTGAACCCACAGATAGCCGTATTTATCAGTATTTATATTATGCAGGGCGAGCTTATACTCAAAGAAATCCTTATAGTGAGGATTACCCATCTGAGAAATCTTTATTATTCGTGATTCTTCATCGGAGAATTTCACAGGCATATAATCATTTACGATCTCCCTGACGAATTCGCCTGTATGCGTATAAAGTTTAATTTTGTATTCATCTCTGCTTCTCTTTGATGCGAATATATATTTGTCGTTCACCGCAAATACAGGTTCCATAAAATAGCTTCTATGTATCACTTCTTTGTTGATCGGGGCGGTTTGAATTATCATAGTTTTACGGAAATGTCTGTCGAACTTGGCCAGTTCAAGATTTATAAGTACAGGTTCGGATGATGAATTAAGAGTGCTGATCCGGCCAAGTAAGGTCGAATCATTCAGTGCAGAAACAGCAAGAGGTACCGTATATTGATCAAAGGCGATATTTATAGCGGAAAGATATTCTCCCGTTCTTAGAAATTTTTTTATCAGGCTGTAGTTGTCGAAAATGTAAACCGTATCTTTAAAAGTGTAAAATGTGTTAAAATTTCTAATCTGTTCCGAACCTTCTCCGGCCGAAGAAACCGATGAAAAATATTGACCTGCTTTGTCAAACACTTTTATCGAACCTGTCTTTTCGTCACGGACATAAAGAAAGCCTTCCTTGTCTGTCGAAACGGCATAGGTTAAGTCGAAAGCAGCCTCGCCACTGATGAGATTTGTGCTGTCCGGCTTACCTTCAATAGTTAATAATTTATCAACTTTAACCTGTAATTCAACCGGTATCTGAACTTTTGCGCATTGAATAAGAAACACCGCAAGTGCCGCTGCCGCCATGAATTTTATTGATCGCATAAAATCCTCCATTTATTTTGTAAAAATGTCTTCAAAAAGTATTTTCAGACCTTCAGGATCAGAATTATTCCTCCGGACTGTTCGGCATACT
>CALMWI010000234.1 GCA_937873545.1 uncultured bacterium
GATCGTCCAACAAAAACATTAAGAGCGCTGCGGTCAGAGCGGCGGTCAACGCGCCTATTCAGGGAGCGTCGGCTGATATAATCAAGATGGCTATGATCAGGATAGATTCAAAGATGGAACTCTACGAAGCAAAAATGCTTTTGCAGATACATGACGAATTAGTATTTGAAGTAAGAGAAGACATCGTTGATAAATTTTCCGCATTCATCAGGCATGAAATGCAAAATGCGGTCGAGTTGTCGGTCCCCCTAGAAGTCAATATCGGGATCGGCGATAACTGGCTAGATGCGCATTAACTCATCGGAGAAATAAAAAGTTTTATTTTTATAATAAAATGCCGTATATTACTGATTGAGTTAACGGAGAATATCACATGTATAGAATTACGGACCATATACAAAAAAGCAAGCTGGAAAGCCTGTGTAAAAGATACAAAATAAAATCGTTATCGCTATTCGGTTCTGCAGTCAGGGATGAATTGAATCAGGACAGCGATATTGATATTCTCATTGAATTCGAGAAAGGTTGCACACCCGGACTTATTACTTTTATAGGTATTCAAAGAGAACTTTCGGATCTTTTAGGTAAAAAGGTTGATCTAAGAACAGCAAATGATCTGAGCAGATACTTTATTGATAGGGTTATGAATGAACGAAGGGTCGAATATGTATCAGGATGATGAAACAAGAATAAAACATATTATTGATGCAGCAAACGAGGCTATTCAATTTTTAGGCGGCATGACTTTTGAGGAATTATCAAAAGACAGGAAAACTCTCCAAGCTATTATCAGGAATATTGAAATTATCGGAGAAGCGTCATCAAAACTGTCATTGGAGTTTAGAAATAAAAATGACAAAATTCCATGGAGTGATATAATTGGAATGAGAAACTGGCTTGCTCACGGCTATTTTAATGTCGATGTAGAACATGTTTGGTCCACAGTAAAAACTGATATTCCAAATCTTTTAACACTATTGGAAGAAATCTGATTTATAAAAAACTTCTGTATTTTCAATAATAAATTAAATCAGGATAATACTATGCTGTCAAAATACATCCCGAAACATTTTATAGAAATTTACCCGGAAATTAAAAAGAACAGGTTTGTCAGAGAAGAAGGAACGGTAATGTTCGCGGATCTTTCGGGATTCACAAATATGTCTGAGAAGCTTACAGCGAAAGGTAAGGAAGGTTCAGAAGAGATATCAAGGATAATCAATGAAGTATTTGAAGATATAATATCGCTCATTACGGATGCCGACGGTTCGGTTTATAAATTCGGCGGAGATGCGGTTACCGTTTTTTTTCCCAATAAAGTCAGTAAAAAAAGCGTTCTTATAACCGCCGTTGAAATACAGAATGCGATAAAGAAATTTGACAGGATAGAGACGATCGCAGGAGAATGTTCCATAAGAATAAAGATCGGGATCGCATACGGCTATTCCGTGATAGGCATGCTCGGAGATGAAAATAAACAGTATTTTATTGCAGGCGACACTCTTGATACGGCCTGCGAATGCGAACATCACGCCGAACAGGGAGAAATAATTGTTTCGAATAAATTGACTGAAAATCTGTCAAAGGATCAGTATGAAAAGAAGGGAGATTTTTTTAAGATCAAAATCTCTTCGATGACCTCTGATAAAAGTTACAAAAAACTTAAGAAAAGAAGCTTTGTGCAGGAAGATTTTAACTGGTTCGGAGAATTTATTGACAGAGAGCTTGTTATAAGGGAGGAAGCAGGCGCTTTGGAAAAAGGTGAGCTTAGGAACTGTGCTGTAATTTTTCTCAACTTCACAGGCGTAGAGTACGATGACAAATTCGATTATAAAATTCTGAATGACTTCTATTCTCTAACGGCCTCTACCGTAAAAAAATATCAGGGATTTATAAATAAGATAGACATGGGCGACAAAGGGAATAAGATAATCGCGCTTTTCGGAGCACCCGTTTCTACAGAAAAAAATGAAGAGTTCTCCTTAAGGGCGATCAGGGAGATAAAGCTCAATAAGCCCGAAAAAATAAAAATTAAAGCCGGAATTAATAACGGTAATATATATTTTGGAGTCGTGGGCGCTTCGAACCGCAGAGAATTTACAGTCATCGGCAACACAGTCAATCTGAGCGCAAGGCTTATGGCATCCGCCGGAGAGAATGAGATTGTAATTTCAGGCAAAATAAAAGAAAGAGTTGCAGAAATTGAGACCGGGGATGAAAGGAAACTAAAGCTTAAAGGGGTTACCGGGCTGTTCTCCGCCTACGAGTTAAAGTCCGTGCTTGATCTCAGAAAAAGCAAAAGGATAAAACTTATAGGCAGAATTAAGGAGCAGGATGAATACAGATCGGCGATCGAAAAAAAGAAATCAGTTCTTATAAATATAAAGGCTGAAGCCGGTTTGGGAAAATCGGTGCTGTTAAATAAGTTGCTGGAAGAAAGGAAAAAAAATGCAGTATGCTATCTTGTCAGCTGCCTTTCCTATACAAAAGACAATCCGTATTATGCCGTTAAAGAGTTCATAGCAAAGTTCGCAGGAGTTAACATACTGGATAAGAACAGTGAGAAGTTGAAAAAACTAAAAGGTCTGATGAAACGAATAAATGAAGAGGAAAATACAGATCTTTTTGCTTCGTTCCTGTCATGGTCAGATAAAAAAATAAATATATCAGATCCGGGTTTAAAAGATTTTTTTGCCGATGTATCACTCACGATCTTCAACAAAATAATATCAGAAGATAAAGCTGTTATTTACATTGAAGACGCCCATTGGATAGATTCATCTTCAGCAGGATTATTTTTAAATCTTCTAAATATTCTTGATCCGAAACTTAACCCGGGCACAATGAGTTTCGTTTTCAGGCCTGACGGTATTATGAAACCTTTTGAAGAGAACGGAAATTCATATACAGTTGAGCTTAACAATCTCGAATATGAAGAAGGAAAGGAATTCTTAATAGAAAAATTCAATCTCGCGAACATTCCCGGAAAGATCTACGAGCAGATACAGCAGAAAACTAAGGGCAATCCGTTTTTTATGGAGGAGATACTT
>CALMWI010000235.1 GCA_937873545.1 uncultured bacterium
TCCAGTTCATATCGATACTTTCTCACGAGCTTAAATCACCTATAGCCGCAATTAGTAATTATCTGAAGCTGATGGAAAAGAGAATTGCCGGCAATGACATTGAGGCTTACGACGAGTTTATAAAAAGATCACAGATCAGGATCAAGGATATGGAGAAATTAATTTTCGATCTTCTTGACCTTACCCGTATAGAATCAGGTGAAAAAAAGCGGGAACTTTCTCCTGTCAGAATCGATTCTGTCATAAACGAGTCACTTGCGAATTTCAGCGAAGATATACTGAAAAGGAATATTTCCGTAGAAAAAAATATAGCGGAAGTAGAAATACAGGCTGACAAGACAGAAATTGAAATAATCGTTAATAATTTTATTTCAAATGCGATAAAATATAATATCGACGGCGGAAAGATAACGATCGGCCTTACAACCGGCGACGGGGCCGTTAAATTTGCCGTCGGAGATACAGGCATAGGAATCGGGGAAAAAGACATCGGAAGGCTTTTCAAAGAGTTTTCCAGGATAAAAAATGAAAAGACAATGAATATATCCGGCAGCGGGATAGGTCTTTCCACAGTAAAAAAGATAATCTCGATGTATAACGGATCGGTTAATGTCGAATCAGAGCCGGGCAAAGGGTCGGTATTTTCGGTAATATTAAATAAACAGGGATAAAGCATGGAAGCGATAAACGGAAAAACTATTGAAAGGTTATCTATATACAGAAGGCTACTTAAAAAATTAAGCGCCGGAGCTACTGAATATTTTTATTCGCACGACCTTGCCAAAATGGCTCATGTAACCTCAGTTCAGGTAAGAAGAGACCTGATGTATATAGGCTATTCGGGCAGCAACAGAAAAGGTTATGAAACAAAAGGCGTTCTCGAAAGCATCGGTGAAATTCTCGATACAAAAGAAGGGATGAAAATAGCCATAGTCGGAATAGGGAATCTTGGAAAGGCCCTGGTCAATTTTTTATCGGATAAAAGCGAGAAGCTGAAGATAACCGCGCTTTTTGATATTGATGAAAAACTTTGCGGAAAGAACTACCATGGAATCCCGTGCTATCATGTTGATATGCTCAAGAAAATAATAGAGGAACAGAATATATCTATTGGAATGATCTCGACTTCAAGCAAAAGCTCAAAAGAGATCGCCGATGTTATGGTTTGCGCAGGTATAAAGGCAGTTATCAATTATACCGCTACGCCTCTGAATCTTCCTGAAAATACTTTTCTGGAAGAAATAGATATAACCACTTCGGTCGAAAAAGCTTCGTATTTCGCGAAAGTGCTTTCGGAAAAAAAAGCCGCCTGCCCGAAGGAGAAAAAAATACTTGTGATAGACGATGATATAGATATCGTAAAAGTATATACGGCCATACTTAAGAAAAATGGCTTTAAAGTATGCTCATCGATGAACTCGACGGAAGGGTTCGGAATGATAGATAAGTTCAAGCCTGATCTGATTATACTTGATATAATGATGGAAAATCCGGATTCGGGATTTCTGTTCCTTAATGAACTGAAAGAAAGAAACATTAATGTTCCGGTCATATTGTCGTCTTCGATCGCAAAAGCAACATCGAATATTCTCGATGTGAACCAGCTTAACATAAAGACGATACTTCAAAAGCCGGTCGATCCTGACGAGCTTATAGTACATATAAAAAAATACACATAGGGGGATACTGTGGGGAATAGAATTCTTATAATTGACGACGATCCGGATATTATTACAGCCTACAGCGCCTTTTTCAAAAGCCAGGGTTTCCAGGTCAGGACGGCATTTAACACGACCAGTGGGAGGGTTGAAATGAATGAATTCTCTCCCGATCTGATGATAGTCGATGTTATGATGGACCAGCCCGACGAGGGTTTCGTGTTCGCGCAGCAGATGCTCGACGAAAAGGTGGGTATTCCGATCATTATTACTTCTTCCATAGCTACTGCAGGGCAGGAGATATTCGATATAGACATACCGAATGTAAAAGCCGTAATGCAGAAACCTGTTGATCTGGAAAAATTATCTTCTCTTGTTAAGAAAATTTTGTTAAATTAGACCTATGGAAAAGAAGACGAAAAAAAAATATTCCGAAACAGAGATCAAGCAGGCTCTTACTTTTATTGAAATATTCGAGACAAAGGATGAGATCGACTGTAAAGGCTGCGGATACGATACCTGCAGGGATTTTGCCGCGGCTATGCTTGAAGGAAAGGAAACGCCTTCAAAGTGCGTGGAGCTTTCAAAGAAGGTCATAGAGAAATTAAAGAGAAAAGAAAAAGAGCTGAGGGAAAGCCTGTTCCTCAATCAGGAGATATTGGATGCAGTTCCCGCTCCGATAATTTATGAGGATAAAGAGGGGCATGCGATAGGCTGCAATAAGGCTTATGAGGAGATAGCCGGCATAAAAAGATTCGACATTAAAGATAAAAAACTCACTGAATATTCAGACAATAAAGCTTATAATGAGCTTAACGACAGGCTTAACGCAAGCCTTCTTAAGAACCCGGGAAAACAGGTCGTTGAAACCGTCGTAAAGTATCCTGGCGGGGACGATATTACAATAGAACTTCATAAAGCTGTCTTTGCCGACAGAGCAGGTCGTCCTGCCGGCTTTGTAAGCATTCTTTTCGATATTACCGAAAGAGTTATGCAGAGCAGAGAAACTGCGATAGCTAAAGATACGGCTGAACTGTCGGTTTCGCTTTTAAAGAAAATGCCTTCCGGATTCGTGATAGTTGACGACAGCCTCAAAATTATTGAGTCGAATTCTGCATTCGCGCGTCTTATGGGAGACGACATCTTAGCCATAAGCGAGATCAATCCGGGGCTAAAAGGGGCTGATCTCAAGTCTGTTTTTTCCGATCACCAGCTTTTTACGGCCCTTATGCAGAGCGGAGAGGATTCCTATACTAAAGATATAGTACATAACGGAAAGAAGATAAAGATCACGATATTTACTATAGAAAAGAACAAAACGGCCGGAGCGATCCTTTTGGATCTGAGCATGCCGGAAGTTAAGAACGAAGAAGTCAGAAAAAGGGCTGAAGAAGTCATCAGGGAAAATCTGGACACGGTTCAGAAAATTGCATATCTGCTTGGAGAGAACGCCTCAAAAACCGAGAATGTGCTCAGCTCGGTTATCAGGCTTCTGTCGGATAATGATAAAAAATGAAATTTTCGTAGATATTGACCACTTTCAGAGATCAAAGAACGGACAGCATTCTTTCGGTGATGTTATAGTCAAAAAATTTATTAAGGAAGAGAACCGCAAAATAGCGGTGCTTTCCGACGGGATGGGAAGCGGCATCAAGGCTAATGTTCTCGCGAGTCTTACGGCGTCCATGGCTGTAAATTTCATAACGGAACACAAAGACATTTCTGAAGCTTCTGAGCTGATCATGAACATACTTCCGGAGTGCAGTGAAAGACATATAAGCTACTCTACATTTGTTATAACAGATATTAAGGATACAGGCTGGACGGATATAATCGTTTACGACAGCCCGCTGCCCGTTCTCATCCGGAATTCGTCAGTTTTCGATCCTGTATGGAATTATATCGAACTTACAGGGGAGAAGCATAAAGGCAAAAGAATATACTCGACCTCGTACAGACCGAGAACAAACGACAGGATAATAGCCTTCACTGACGGGATATCCCAATCCGGACTCGGATTCAGTGAGGAGTGGCAAAGAAAAGGCGCGGAAGAATATATCATAAAGACGCTTTCCGCCGATCCGGATCTTTCAGCTGGAGTAATTGCCGAAAAACTGGTCAACAAAGCGGAAATGAACGATAAATTCACTTTAAAGGATGATGCGAGCGTGCTGTCCGTTCACTTCAGGCAGCCGAGAAAGCTGCTCATCTGTTCAGGAGCGCCTGCTTCAAAGGAAAAAGACTTCAGTTTCGCGCAGGAATTTAAGAATTTTAGCGGTAAGAGGATAATTTCCGGAGGTACGACCTCCGATATAATATCAAGAGAGCTCGGGCTAAAATTCAAAGACACGATGATCAGCTTAAACGACGGACTTCCTCCAATGAGCATAATGGAAGATGTCGATCTCGTCACTGAAGGCGTGATGACGCTTTCCAAGGTCGAAAGGATCCTGAGGGACGGAATTCAGATAGATCCGCTGAAAGACGGCGCAGGCGAGAGGATAGTCAGGCTGATACTCAATTCAGACTCTATTCAGTTCCTCGTTGGAACATCATCGAATGAATATCATTTCGATCTTCAGTATAAAATGCGTGTTCAGCTCATAAAGGACATCGCGGAGATAGTGGAACGCAAATACTTAAAACAGGTCGAACTAAAGTTTTTTTAAAGTAATAATTGAGCGGGGATCGTATAATGGAAACGGTTTTATTTATAGGCACAGGCATAATTTTAGGTATAGTGATCGGATTTCTATACGGTAAGGTCAACAGAAATGATATCATTGAGAAAGAAAAGGAATTCTTCGGATATAAAGCCACTGCGGAAGCCCAGTTAAGATCTCTCGAAAGTAAGATCGAAGATAAAAATAAAGAGATAATTGAATTAAAGGAAGATATTTCAAAGAAGCTTGAAGAAATGAATTCCATGAATAATACGCTGGCGAAGTCCCAGGCTAATAATGAATCGCTGAACGAGAAGCTTGATAATCAGAAGAAGGAACTCGAAGAGCTCGGCAAAAGGCTGAATCTGGAATTTGAGAACATAGCGAACAAGATATTGGAAACCAAGACCGAAAAATTCACCGAACTTAATAAAAACAATCTCAAAGCTATTTTGGAACCTCTCGGCAGCAATATCGACGAATTTAAGAAGATAGTCAACGAAACTTATGATAAAGAATCAAAAGAGCGCTTTTCGCTCGGTGAAAAAGTAAAAGAACTGGCTATGCTGAATCAGGTTATAAGCACAGAGGCCAAAAATCTTACCAATGCGCTCAAGACACAGTCTAAAACCCAGGGAATGTGGGGCGAGATGATCCTTGAGACCATACTTGAGAAGTCGGGATTAAGAAAAGGCGAGGAATATTTTACGGAATATCAGCTCACCGATGCCGACGGCAGAGCATTAAAGTCCGAATCCGAAAATAAAAAGATGCGCCCCGATGCGATAATAAAATATCCCGACAACCGGAGCATACTGATAGATTCAAAGGTGTCGTTAAATTCATTTTTAAGATTCTCCGAAGCTTCAGATCCCGTAGAACAACAGGCGGAACTTGCTGCCCATGTCGCGGCGGTCAAGGACAGAATAGACGAACTCAGCAAAAGAGGCTACGACGATTACGACAAGACGCTAGACTTCGTTATGATGTTCATACCGAGCGAACCGGCTTATATTGCGGCTATGCAGGGCGATCCCGGACTGTGGAATTATGCTTATGACAGGCGGATCCTGCTCATCAATCCCACCAATCTGATAATTTCCATCAAGCTGATCTATGATCTTTGGAAAAGGGAATACCAGAACAAGAATGCGATGGACATAGCTGACCGAGGCGCGAAATTATATGATAAATTCGTCGGTTTCGTGGAGAATTTAAGAGAGGTCGAGAAACACATGGATAAATCCAAAGAAGCGTTTAACGAGGCATACAAACAGCTTTCGACCGGAAACGACAATCTGGTGCTCCAGACGACCAAGCTTAAAGAACTGGGCTTAAAGAATAAAAAGAATCTTCCCCCCGATCTGTTCGATTAAGTATATATTTTATTCTGTTGCTTTAACCTTTTTTTACAATTATAATCTGAAATAATTTACTGAAAAGACATTATCTGGCGTACCGGTTGCGGTATATTAGATAAAAAACGGAGAAAACTATGTCAAATATCGATTTTAGTAAAATATATTTAAATAAAGACGGCGGGTTCAGGCAGACTGAGGAGATCGCGGAATCGATCCTGCTTATCAAAGATATTAATCAGAGCTACAATATTAAGCTTGCTATGATGGAATGGCTGAAAATAAAAGGGCATGAAACTTCATTTCTGCCTGAGATCAAGGCTGTTTACGATTATGCGAGAGAATTATCAGGGATCGGTGTCGGCAGAGAGATAAGGGAAGAGGACTTTCTTATCCTTATGGAAAGGTGTGATGCCGAAGGGATTTCAGCGAAATTCAGAAAGCCGAATTTCAGGAATTATAAAAAAAGCCTTTTAAAGCTGATGAACTATATGGATCTCGATGCTGAAAGCAGGATAGAAAAAGCAGTATATGCCGACCTTGAAAAGAACGGGCTTTATCCCGTGGTTCTTGACGGCATCAGGGAATATATAAACAAAAACGAATTCTATTTTAAAGGGCAGATATACGACAAGGCTGTTGAGTCGATCAAAAAGGACGGAGCAAAGGATAATGTTTTCAGCCTTAATTTCTATCCGGGCGAATTATCATCAAAGGAGCACGGGTTTTTAAATGCTCTCGGAGCACAGAAAATTGAATTCAATTCGGAAGGTAAATATTCTTCACTCGTGAAGGTTTTCATAGGTGAAGCGGATGCGGGATTCAACCCCGACGATATAGACTTCATCGTGTCGGATTCAAGACTGGATGAAGTCAGGAAGATCAAGCATCTGATCATGGGAAAAATTACGGGAGTACAGCCGGAATTCAGACCTGATGATTTTACAGTCGTGTGCTCCGACGAACAGACATTCAAAGTGATAAACAATCTGTTCTTCGCGGAACAGATCCCTGCGTATTCATCATATAAATACGCACTGAACGATATCTCGACAGATGTTCTGAGGCTCATCAAAGCCGGGATCGAAGGCGATGCGCAGAGCATTCTGAATTTTTATAATCTTTATATCGCGAATGAGCCTATTCAGTTCTCCGATATGACAGGAATTGATCTCAGGACTCTGTACGCCAAGCTTACAGCTTCTAAATCGGATCTGAAGCTGAAGCTGAAAAAAGGTACAAATAAAGATATAGTCGATTTAAAAAAGCAGTTCATAAAAGGATTTCTAAACCTGCTAAACATTGATGATGAACAGGTTTCTGTCGATAAA
>CALMWI010000236.1 GCA_937873545.1 uncultured bacterium
TCCCTTCGGCGGATCGTAGCTGTCAGAAAAATCATGAAGCCTTCCAAAAAGTTCACCCATTTTGAATATATTATCACTGCTCAGATGATCCTGAAATTTCTTTCCTTCAAGCCAGCTCATAAGCAGGCAGTAGCGCATCTGTCCGTCACGATCGGCAATTGCCGTCAGATATTTTCCCGTTATTGATATCACAGGAACAGGCGCGCCAATATCCGATCCTTTAGAAAGATCATGCAGCCATAAGGCTTCTGACTTTAGATCGGTGTATGTTCTCCATCCCGGAGAAGCTATACGTAGAGCATATTTAACTCCGTCTTCAGTTACTATCTGAAAAATAGCGTTCGTAAAATATCCGACGAATACGGCTTTCGTTACTTTGATCTTATATTGATCCAATGCGTCGTTGACATATTTTGAAAACTCGGCAGTATATTTTTTATACATCCCTTCAACTTTTATCATGATCCACCTCTATATTTTTTCGAGCAGACTGTAAACGCCTTCGCGCTTCGATTCCAGCTCTTTTATTCTCTGAAAATGTTCCGATACCTTTTCATAATTGTCCGGGTCAGATTCAATTATTTTGTAGGTCATACTTATTTCAGCTTCTATTTCTCCCAGATCGCTCTCGATCTTATCAATGCTAAATTTATTCGTTACTTCTTTTTTTACCACAGGCTTCAGCTTTTTTTCTTTTACAGGCTCAATTATCTTTACCGCCTGTTTTGAAACGCATTCCTTATAATAATCATAGTCGCCCTCATAGCTTTTCATTTCATTCTCTTTAAGCTCCGCGATCCTGTTCGAAATCTGATTGATGAAATATCTGTCATGCGACACGAACAGAATTGTCCCTTTGAAGCTGTTCAGGGCTTCCTCGAGCATCTCTTTTGAATCTATGTCGAGATGGTTCGTCGGCTCATCCAGAATTAAAAGGTTCGTATCCGTCTGCATTAAAAGCGCGAGCTTAAGCCTCGTTTTCTCGCCGCCGGAGAGCTCATTGACTTTCTTGAAAACTTCATCTTTATAGAACAGAAAGTTTGAGAGCGCGTTTCGAGCCTCGCCTTCATATACTTTACAGAAATCCCTGTAAGTTTCAAGAACGGTCATTTCAGGATCATCGAAACTTATATTCTGATCCAGATATGAAACTTTCACGCTGCTTCCAAGCTCGATATGACCCGAATCCGGACTGATCTCCTTCATGATCATCTTTAAAAGAGTGGATTTTCCGCATCCGTTCCTGCCGATCACAGCCAGTTTCTCTTTATAGAAAACATTCAGTTCTATGTTTTCAAAAAGCCTGACATTATCAAAAGATTTTGAAAGGTTTTCACATACGATCACATTATTCCCGGATCTGTTCTGTCCGGAAAATCCTAGCCCGATCTGCTTTCTTTCGAGTTTCGGTCTGTCGAGCATTTCTATCTTTTCTATCCTCTTTTCAAGTTCTTTAGCTTTCTTGAAGAATTTATCATGGTCTCCGCGCGCCCATATTCTATATCTTTTAGCGGCTTCCTTCATCGCGTTGACCTTTCTCTGCTGATCTTTATACGCTTCAAATTCGGCGAGTAGTCTGCGCTCTTTCTCTACCTTATAATATGAATAATTGCCGTGAAAAACATCGCTTGCGCCGTCTTCCAGTTCGATTATCTTGCTGACGGTTCTGTCAAGGAAATATCTGTCGTGGGATATGATCACGACACTTCCTTTGTATTCTGCCAGATAACCTTCAAGCCATTCTATCGAGTTCATATCAAGATGATTGGAAGGTTCGTCAAGAAGAAGAACTTCGGGGTTCTCCAAAAGTATCTTTGCAAGGTTCACGATGGTCTTTTCACCGCCGCTCAAAACCGAAAAATCCCTGTTCAGGAAATCTTCGTTTATCTTTAGACCCGTGCAGATCCTTCCTTTTTTTGATTCGATCTCATATCCGCCTTTATTTTCAAAACCGGCCTGAAGCTTTCCGTATTTTTCCAGAAGTGCCGTAATATCCGCATCTTCCGTTACGGCCATCTCTTTTTCAAGTCCGGTCATTTCTTTTTTTATTGAGAATAATTCGTCAAATGCCGAGTTCAGTACATCATCAACTGTATAATAAGCGGGATAGACCGGTATCTGGTCCAGACAGCTTATCCTCATGTTCTTTCTTATGGAAAGTATCCCGCCGTTAATCTCCTCTCTTCCGGAAATTATTTTGAAAATGGTGGTTTTACCCGTCCCGTTCCGGCCGATCAGACCGGTTTTTTCATTCGTTTTTATGTCGAATGTAACATCGGAGAGTATTTCAAATGCTCCGTAAGATTTCTTTATATTTTTAAGTCCTATGTCTATCATAATTGCACTTTTTCGTTAAAATTATTAAAATTATTTTTTTGTGCGGCCTTTTGCCTGGTATTTTTCAGGGTAGTTTTGTGGGTAACCGATATTCTGTAGTAGTAGAAGTTGACCAAATATACGGAATGCTTAAAAACTATGCAAGTATTATTTTAAAATTGTTTCAGACCCTGAGTTTTTTGAAAACATTGAGCGCATTGTCATAAAATATCTCCTGATGATGCTCTTCCGGAACCAGCATTTTGATAAAATCAATATAGACTTTCATCGGCACAAGAGGCCAGTCCGACCCGTAAAGCAGCTTGTCGTAACGGTTGGCAAAAATAAAACAGGTCTTGTAAATATTGGTAAACAGTTCCTGAGAACTGAACGAATCAAATCTCGCCTGGTCGCCGATCAGGATCCCGGAAAGATCAGCGTAAACATTTTCATTCTTATAAAGCAGTTCCGCGGTATCCATCACCCAGGGATTGCCCAGATGGCAGATGACGATCTTCAGATCGGGATGTCTGCACGCAAGCTCATCAACCGTCAGAGGATGCGAAAACTTCAACAGTCCGTTATCGCTGTAAGTGTCGCCGGTATGAATAGATACGGGCATGTCATACTTCAATGCGAGCTCATAAACAGGCTCATAGATCTTATCTGTCACAAAGTACTGATAGTAGCCTGCGTAAAGTTTTATACCTACGCAATCCGGCTTTTGAATGGCAGTCTCAAGATCATTTAAGTTCTCTTTAGACAATTTATCGGGATTTATACCTGCGCTGAAGTAGAATTTTGGGGGCAGCACATCCAGATCGGCATTCATGGGAGTAACAGCTTTAATATCGGGAAATTTATATTGTTTCGTTTCAGTCAGACCCATACACACGCCTGCAACCACCTGATTTTCTGTCGTTTCCTTAATAAAACCTTCTTTAGAATAGTTTATCTTGAATTTCTTTGCCGTCAGCTTGAAGGCCGCTACTTTTGAATAGTGAAAATGCGCGTCGATTATCTTCATAAGATCACCCCGGTTAGATCATACCGAAATATAGCAGATTTCTAAAGAAATAAAAACAAAAAATAAAACAACTGTTTTAATTGATTAAAAGTGATTTCATAATTATATTCCTGTCATTGTTATTTAAAGTATGAAAACTGAACGGGAGAAGTTTATGAAGAGAATTTTATTATTTATGCTTTTAACGGTTATAATATCCGCATATTCCAAGACCATCTACGGCGAATATACCTACACTTACGGCGACGACGAAGCCCTGACCGAAGCCAAGCAGAAATGCCAGACATTAGCGAAAAGGGATGCCGTCGAAAAATTCGCGACATACATCCGGAGCGAAACCGTTGTCAGGAACTATGAAACGGCGAATGACGAGATCATAGCCAGCGCCGAAGCAATGGTGACGGATGTTAAAATCATCGAAGAGAAGATAGATAAACTGAATACGATCATTTATTATAAGATTAGCGTAGAGGTTGATGAGGAAAAAATCCTC
>CALMWI010000237.1 GCA_937873545.1 uncultured bacterium
GTCTGAAGAAAAAAATACAAAGCCCGGCCGGTACGTGCGATCTCCAAATCATTACATAATTAATGGATGTATTTTCTATGAAGACACTATGGCGAACGATCAATTAAAAAATCAGCGCAACTTAAATAAAAACAATATATTGAAACATTACAATCCTTCTATCTGCTTCAGCTGTTCGTCAGTCGCTTTCTGACTTTTATCAACCGCGTCTTTTGCATTCTGAATATTCTTTTTCTGAGCATCGATATAGGTTTGCGCAGCGTTAGTTTCCTTTGCTGCGGCTTTTACGGTATCGGCTGGAACAGCTGTATTCACAGATGTCTCTGTCTGAACAGGTTCAACCGGAGTTGGAGCACTACTGTCCTTTCCCATGAACGTAAAATATGCCCATGCGGCTGCAGCAACAACGGCAACGACCGCTATAATTATAAATATATAGAACTTCGCGCCTTTACCTGAATCGTCGAAAGAAATTACGGACGGTGCGGAATCAACAGGTTCGTTTATATTTCCGAACCCTACAGGCGCCGAGGTTGGTTTTGATGAAGACGCCGGAGCTGCGAAAGTAGGCTTTGAAGACTGAGCGGCGACCTGAGTCTTGTTGAAATTCTTGAGCTCATCCTGAAGTTTCTTCCTCTGATTTACCTCTTCTTCGACTTCTGTGATGAATGATGAAGTAATTATCTGCTTAGTTTTTGAATCGAATTCTTCGATAAATGAATTCGTGAAATCGGGTACATTATCGTCTCC
Source organism: uncultured bacterium (assembly GCA_937873545.1). Taxonomy (GTDB): domain Bacteria; phylum UBA4055; class UBA4055; order UBA4055; family UBA4055; genus UBA12480. The sequence continues at coordinate 751 of CALMWI010000237.1, forward strand.
GATAGAAACTTCAGTAACTGCGGAAGGCTTATCAACTTTTAGTTTCTTGGGTGCACTGCCCGGTTCGTTGTACTTGACTTTTTCGACGGTTATTTTTGTCTTAAAATTCATTACTTCGTTGAGCCATTCGAGCTGCTGTTCTATAGCGTTGGGATTCTTTAAAGCTTTTACCGAATCGTTACAGTTACGGTTTTCGCACAAGAACTGATTTACAGAGCCGCAGTTCTTGCAGTAAACCTCATTGTTCCTGTTCGGAAATCCGAAATTCACCTTACTGCCGCATACTTTACATTTCTCGACAGAGAAAACCCCGCAGGTGGGACAGGTGGAGAAAATGAGCATTCTGCCTTTTCTATAATTATAATAGCTTTTCGATTTGGAGTACTGCCATTTGATACCGTCGGAAACAAGGAAAAAATCACTGTGGCCGTGTTTAGCGCCGCACGAACATGTCATCACTTTGATCTCATTCGAACACTTGCAGCTCAAAGCGTCATAATTAAGCGAGAACTGATTGAACTGACCGCATTTGTCGCATATGATCTTCTGCTCCTCCTTGCCGCATACCTTGCAGTCGAAATAAGCTGTTTCATTGTATATGTTCTCGAAATTTATTTTTTTATCAAGTACATCATCTTCCTGTTCATCGTAGAACTGATTAACTATTCTTCTTTCTTCTTCTTTTTTCTCCTCTTTCTCGGAGATCTCCTTAGTTTTCCAGAAGCTTTTTATTTTGTCCAGTTCCTGCTTTTCCTCGACAGTCGGTTCTTTTGACGACAGAGGTACTTCGCTCTGTTTCTGAGTTTCTTCTTTTAATGATATAATGGTATCCTGTTTTTCGATCTCGACCTTGACAGGCTCTGGTGTTTTTAATATTTCAGGCTTAACTGGTTCATTTCTTACAGGAGCAGCAGCAGGTTTTTCGGCTTCGATCCGGCCCAGGTCTATCTCATCGCGCAGAAGCAAAAAATCATCGCTGGCTTTTTTCTTCAGTTCTTCAACCGGAACTTTAACTTCCTTTACTACAGTCGCTTTTGGAGACTCCTTGATAACGAACACTCTTTTGTCCATATCTTTGTTCTTTTTCCTGAAAATGAATTCGTCGATCCTTCCTTTTTCGTCAGAATTCTTAGGAGTTCTCAGAACTTTGATCTGACCGCTGCAGCCCGGCTTATCGCATTTTATACTGTGTTCGAGGTTGCATTCTGTACAGATCACGATCCCCGGTTTGCTGGAATCCGTGAAAGTTTCCGTAGCGCCGCAACCCTCGCATATTTCCTGAGTGATATCTTTACATACGGGGCATCTGCCGTACAGTCCGAACTTGTATATTCCCTTGGTGTCAGTCATAAACTTCTCCATTTTTCGTAATTTTGCCTCTGTTTACAGTATATTTCGGCACAACCCATAAAATAAGACTTTCTGTTCAATTTTGCAAATATTAATTATCATTTAATTTTTGAACTGAAGAGATTTTTATGTTTTTTTTGCATTTACTAAGTTATATTTGGGCATTAACGGAGCAGTTTCTAAATAAAGGTGTTTTACTATGCTTTTGAACATCACTCTTCCCT
>CALMWI010000238.1 GCA_937873545.1 uncultured bacterium
ACATACCGGAATTGTATGTAAATATTTCCGGGGATTTAGTTTTAGCACAGCTGGGAGTTACTCCCGACGGATACGGCGGTGAAATTGAGTACGAGACGGCTACAGCTCTCGTAGAATTCGGTGTAACAAAAAAATTCTTTACAAGGCAGCTTGGATATTATATCGGTGCTGATGTCGGATACATGAACATGACTATTACTGCAGGCGATTCTGAAGAAGAAAAGTACTATTCAATGGGCGGAAAAGTAAAAGCCGGTATAAACTATATGATCAATAAAAATCTTCTTTTTGATGCAGGCGCAGGATTCAGGTTCTATGGAGAGCTGATGGATGAAAACGACGAGGAGGTCTTTGAAGCTTGGGGTGATGATTATGCAGGCGAAGGCTGGCTGACCCCGTCGGGATTCGTAGTAAGAGTGGGATTGGGATATACGCTTTAGTAATGTAAATTAAGCTTGAGGTAATTTCAAATGAGATATTTAGCGGTTATGATCATCGCGGCAGGTATGATCCTGTGTGCGCAGGAGAAAGATAAAGTCGGTCTGAACCTTGTGTTCGGAGGCGGTTTTAATACCATGAAAAGCTGGGAGAACTATCCTGATGCGCCTGACAACCTTGATGACATACCGGGGGCAGGTCTTTTAGGACTGAGGGCTGAGTACGATTTCGGGCAGCACATGAAATTACCCTGCACTTTTTTGACTTTCGGAGCTGATGTTCCGATTAGTAAGATAGGAAAAATAGGCATGTACGATGATCTGGGTAATACTATCGTAGATGCAAATGGCAATATGGAGGTTTATGAATATTCTCAGTTGACGATCTTTACAGAACTGGGACTGATAAAAAAGTTTTTTATTCAGGACATGGGGATACTTATAGGCGGGGTATGGCTTCATGAAAGTATGGGTCTGGATAAAAAAGCCAGCGACGGCTCAATGAGTGAAAGCTACAGTCTGAGCTCGAACGGATTTAAAAGTATGATCGGTATGGATTACAACCTTGGAAAAGCATGGTTTTTTGAAATACTGGTTTCTTATACTGTGACAGGCGCACTGGCGAATGAGGACGGAGACGGGGTTTTCACTGAAGATGACGAAGAAGGGATCTTCGCAAAATTTCCGATTGATGATGTCAAAGAGGACGAATATTTAGTGCCCGGCGGTCTGTCAGTAAAAGTGGGCATGGGATTAAGAATATAATTTAAATTCGGAGTAATCTATGAGGATCAGAACATTTTTATTAACGTTTGTATTTTTGGCAGCTTCGTTTGCATTCGGACAGACAAGCGCTAATATGCAGGACCACAGCGTTACAGAGGTTGAAGTTCAGGGAATGGGAACATCGATGCAGACAGCGATTTCTGACGCTAAAAGGAACGCAATTTCCACTGCCATAGGTACTTATCTTGTTTCGGAACAGGAAATGCAGAACTACATGACAGTAAAAGACCAGATCCTGGCTAAAAGCGAAGGATTCGTAAAGTCATTTGAAGTTAAGGATAAATCAAAAGGGCCGGACGGACTTTGGACAGTCACTATCAAAGCAGCGGTAACTAAAGATATGTTGTTGAACGATCTTGAAGCACTGGGGATTCTTATGTCTCAGCTGGATAATCCTTCCATGGTGGTTTTCTATGCGCCGAAAGGGGTTCCCTACGACCAGAGGTTTACCGAGCAGGCAATCAATCAGATAAATCAGTATTTTACTACTTACAGATACAATGTTTACGATCTGGATCAGCTGGATGCCATGATCGAGGACGATATGAGCATGAAACAGGTTGCGCTTCAGGAAGATGTTGATATGGCGCAGATGCTGGCTAAAAAATTAAAGGCCGATATATACGTGACCGTAGCGCTTATACTTGAGGATGTGGGTAACGGAAAGAAAAAAGCCAAAGCTACAGCGAAGATATTCAATGCTTCAACCGCAAAACTTTTGGGTGTTCAGAACGGCTACTCGGACGAAATATGGGGAAATACGACAGCGTACGATGCGAATATCGATCAGGCATGCACAAAGCTTATGCCGCTTATAATGAATCAGGTTAAAGGTTATTGGAAAGAGCAGGTGGATAAGGGTAAGCAGTTCGTTCTATTATTCAGCAAGCTCCCTGAGGGCAGAAAGGTTAAGTCAGCGGTTCAGGCGGCTCTTCAGAACGGCGCAAAAGAAGTAAAAGTAGTTACAGCCGGAAGCGAATATCAGGTATGGATAAACACTGATATCGACACATATATCAATACGATCGGAGATCAGATAGAAGAAATTTACGGAAAAGAATTCGATTATAAGAACAGGGGCGACCGTATAGATATCTTCCCGGTAAAGTAAAAGGAGCTGAATATGAAACTTTGTCAGATGTTTATTCTGTCTGTTGTTATAATACTGATCTCGGCTTGCGCACCTTCAAGATCGGCGGTAAAAGATCCGATGGCGGAACCCAAACAGGAAGTTAAAGCGGAGAAAAATCTCTCTACCGGTAATCAGGTAAGTCAGTATATGCACGACCACAATATTACAGAGGTCGAAGTTCAGGGCGTAGGTGTGGACAGAGACGCTGCGATAGCTGACGCTCAGAGAAATGCGATATCGACCGCGATAGGAACTTACCTTGTTTCCGAACAGGAAATTCAGAACTATATGACGGTAAAGGATCAGATACTTTCAAAAAGCGAGGGATTCGTAAAATCGTATAATGTTGTCGATCAGTTCAGGGAAACCGACGGAAGCTGGGTTGTCAAAATAAAGGCGGCCGTTACTAAGGATATTCTTCTTAACGATCTCGAAGCGCTGGGCATTCTTCTGGCTCAGATCGGAAATCCGTCGATGGTTGTTTTCTATCAGCCGAAAGGTATCCCTTACGATAAGAGATATACCGAACAGGCTATAAATCAGATCAATCAGTATTTTACGGTCAACAGGTACAATGTTTACGACCTTGACCAGCTTAACGCGATGATCGAGGACGATATGAGCATGAAGCAGGTGGCTTTGAACGAAGATGTTGATATGGCGGAACTGCTGGCTAAGAAATTGAAAGCGGACATATATGTTACAGTAGCCATTGTTCTTGAAGATCTCGGGAACGGGAAAAAGAAGGCTAAATCAACGGCAAAGATATTTAATGCTTCAACGGCAAAGCTCTTGGGGGTTCAGAATGGCTACTCAGATGAGATATGGGGAAATAATACTGCCTACGATGCGAATATTGATCAGTCAATAAAGAAGCTGATGCCTCTTATTATGAATCAGGTTAAAGGATACTGGAAAGAGCAGATCGACAAGGGAAAGCAGTATGTTCTGATGTTTTCAGGACTCCCTGAAGGAAGGGAATTTAAGCAGGTCTTAAATGATATAGTGGCTTCAAAGGCGCGGGAAGTAAAGAAAGTATCATACGAAGAATATAATGTCTGGATCACGGTGTCTATTGACGAATATATTAATTCGATCGGCTCTCAGCTTGAGGAAAATGTTTACGGTAAAGAATTCGACTATGAGAACAGGGGAGACAGGATAAATATTTTTCCTGTAAAAAAATAAACTCGGATTTCAGGCATAAATAAAGGGCGGTCAGCAGACTGCCCTTTTTTACTGTGCAAAACACTTTCGCAGGTCATGTAAAAATGCGAAGATCAAGGTAACTCGGACCAATAGATACTGTAAATACGATTCCTTGTAAAAAATAAATTTAACGCTTCAACTTCAAAACAGCCAACAATTCTTTTGCAGTCATTACAGGCAATTTACCGCGCCTGAAATCGTCTTTATTCCTGGTAATTATTATATCAATTTTATTATCAAGGCAGGCATAATACTGAATTGCATCTTCGAAATCAGAAAAATCAGACTCAAGAGCGAGCTCAATTACCTTTTCGTCAACCGGTAAAATATTAACAAATATTTTTAACTTACGTAAAACAGATTTTGCCGATTCACTTCCTTTTACCTTTCTGATTATATAAAACAGATTTGAAAAATGGAGGGCAGATACTGAGGCATGAACTTTTTTTTCTTCAATTAAATTGAATAATTCCGCCGATGGGCTGTAGAAAGGTTTCCTTTCAAGTAAGAGATCAAGAATTATATCGCTGTCAACAAAGATATTTTTCATTTGTATTTCTCGATTAAATAATCTGTGTAATCATCTTCAGAAATTTTAGCACCCTTCAATATGCCTGCAATCTCACTTACAATTGTTGATGTTTTCACTTTATGCGTCTGCTGGACGGAAAGAGCCTTGAAATATTCCTCAACGAGTTTTGACAGGCTTGTTTCATTAGACTTTGAATAGTCTTTTGCTTTCTTGATCACATCATCATCAAGAAGAAGCGTAAGTTTTGAATTCATTTATACCTCCTTGTTTATATCCGTATATAATATAACGATATTATACGGATAAGTCAAGTAAAGGAGTTATATCTACTTGCAGATAAATAATTTTACAGACTTTATTTGACTTAAATATATTTTATCGGTAACTCCCTGAATATCCAATTCGTTAAATTGCCCCCAGTCTGGGTGTGTTTTAAGATATTCAAGATCAAATATTCTTTCCCAGCTTTTTTCCATACTGATATCTTCGCCTTTATGATCCTCAAGTGTCCACCTGTTCAAAACACAATGCCATGCCTGGAAATCTGAGAGAAGAACTCTATCATTAGAAATTTCAATTTCTAGTAGAACAGCTTTTGTGCCTTTTTTTAGGTAGCCCGTTCTTCTCAGGTCTGGTCTTATTGACCATAACCAGATTGGATACTCGCCTTCATAAACGGTTAGCCTTCTCTTCATTTGAGCCACAATCCAGCAATATGGATTTATAAAATCAGGATCAATAAATTCAGAATGTCCGGATAGAAAACCGTTTGTTTGAGCTTCTGTCCATGCTCGAAAATTCTGTATTGAATAGAAGGTATTGATCATCGTGTGGGTAATTTACTTTGTTTTATCTTTTATTTGTGCAATTTAAGGCAGAAGTAATTCAAAAACAAGAATATAATTTGATGGATTGAAATTGTGCCACCATCGGTGGCA
>CALMWI010000239.1 GCA_937873545.1 uncultured bacterium
TCTCACAGATTACTTTGAAATGATGGATTACGCGGTCGCATCCGCTCAGGACGGTTCTGTTGCTTGGGATATGCTCAACGGTTATCAGTCCGGACAGTTCTCGCTTGTAATCACCGACATAAATATGCCTAATATGGGCGGTATTGAACTTTCTAGACTGATAAAAGAAAAATACCCGGATATGCCTATAATAATGATGACCGGTTACGGGATCGAAAAAGTTAAGCAGGATGTCGAGAAAGCTGAAGGGTTCCTTGCCAAACCCTTTGAATTGAGTGTACTACAAGAACTCGTTGAAAAAATTTTAAGCTGATCCTGATACATAAATGAAATTCTTTCTTATAAAGATCAAATTTTTCATATTTACTTTTTCGCATTTTTTTAAACTGCCGTATGTTTATTATAAAAAAAGCACTCTGGGCGCTGATGATTTTCGCGATTTTATTCATAAATACCCTGTTGTCTGGGGATCGGCCATATTAAAATGGACAAACACGGATGTGACCGTTATCGGTCTTGAAAACATACCTGCAGAACCTGTTGTCGTCATCTCGAATCATCAGGCGGGATATGACATTCCGCTTCTGTTCGCTCATCTGACGAACAATCCTTCTTTTATTGCAAAGATCGAACTTTCGAGGATCCCTTTGTTCGCGTCCTGGATGAGGTTACTCGGCTGTCTGTTCATTGACAGATCAAGCCCCCGTAAGGGTCTGGAATCATTCAAGGCGGCGGCGGAAATGATCAAAAAAGGGCAGAGCGTAATTCTTTTCCCTGAAGGAACGCGAAGACCGACGATAATACCATTTAAAAAAGGAAGTTTTAAGCTTCCGTTAATGGCTGAAGTGCCGATACTGCCTGTGACGATCGTGGGAACGGAGAAGATCACCGACACTTTCAAAGCCGGTAAAAGAAGCAGAGTCACGCTTGTGATTGACAAACCCGTCAATATATCAGATCTTGATAAAGAAAAGAAAAACACCATTCATGACGATATCCGCGCTATGATACTTGCCAATTTTGAGAAATATTCAGAAAAGTAAGAATATTTTGTTTAAGCTGACCATAAAGTGATTTTCGATAAGGCGTGAGTGATTTTTGACGTTAAGAAAATTAATCGTTCCTGTATTCGGGACATATTAATTTTTAGTCAAAAATACCGGAAGCCCGAAAATCAGCTTTCGGACAGCTGTACAAAATATTCTTATCTTGATAATTCTAAATAAAATAATTATCTAAAAATTATACCTGACGCCGATACCGCCGTTCGTCCAGAAATAGAACGGATCATCAAATACTTCCATCATAAGGGTCAGGTCTAAAAACATTGAAATCGGACTGTTCTTGAACCTGTACTCAAGACCTATTACACCGTCCGCGCCGAGGTCAAGGTCCGTGAATTTTTCACGGGTATCATTGTCATAATAAATATAATAACTTTGTGTGATAAGCTGTCCGCCGAATCCGTAATACCAGTCAAGTCCGCCGACCCGCTGATCGCCTATTCTGTTTATAGGTTTCTGAAAAAGATAGTGGCACTGAAATCCGATGGGGTCTGAAATTACTTTATAGTCTTTATAATCGTCATAGTAATCGTGATAATAATCGTCGTAATATCTGTCGTTATACCATGTATGCGATCTTCCGAGGCTGAATTCAAGCGAGTTGTTCCCGAAATACTTTTTTACCGTAAGCCCGGACGGATCTCCCAATCTTATCCCGATACCCCATTCATTATTTGAACTGCCGCCTTTCTTCTGTGCGAAAGCTGTAGTGCCTGCGAGAAAAATCACAATTATTATCAGACCGATCTTAATGTTCTTCATAAAATCTCCTTTGTTTGAGTGTAAATATAAATCCTGACTTGATCATAGTAAAGAAAATAATTCATCGCATTCATCATCAGAAAGTCTCGAAGATACTGCTCGCCGGAGTGATGAATCCGCAGTATAAACATTTCTCGAATTTTGGATTCAGGGCTTTACCGCACTTACCGCATTTTCTGATCCCCAGCTTAAGTTTGCCGTCGGATGAACCGTCAAAGGAATCGATCTCCTTAACTCTTGCCATAAGCTGATCCTCGGTTATGCCTTTTTCGTCTTTTAAGAATGTCCACAGCGCCATCGTGACCAGCTTAAGCCTGTCGAACCTGTCCTGCAATGCCTCAAGATCGCTCTTTGAAGTTTCAGGCTCAGGTCTGGATGCCGGAGGCTGCTGTCCGCCCATTCCGTTAAAATTTACATATACCATCTTAAACTTTCCTTATCATGAAATTAAAATTCTCGGTCTGATCACGCCCGCCCTGATCCGCGTTCTGCCGTTGATGCTTGCAGTCCTGCCTTCATTGGCTTTGAAATATTCGACATAATCCTTATTCATCTCCTTGCTGCCGAAACCCTCTGTCAGCATGAATGTGAACCCGATCTCTTCCTTGCCTGTAATAGCCACTCCGATCTCTCTTCCGGAGAATTCAACCCAGTCCCTGTTGTTTATTGAAGGCGCTATGATACCCTTGACCTTGTTCTTGGCCGCAGATTCAAGCGTCTGTTTTGTGACAGGGTGAGTGAAAATGACTATCTCGCCTTCGTTCGTTACCGAAATATCTCCATACCTGTCAGCCATTTTCAGTTTTCCGAAATTCTCTCCGCCGAAGCCGATAAGGCAGTACGCGTAAGAACCGCTGATCCTGATATCGGCAGATATATTTTTGTGAACGGCAGTTATCTCACCGTTGACGAACGATCTTAAAATGAAAGGTTTTGCTTTGTACTGAACCGTCACATCTCCGGTATTGAAATCGATTTTCTTAAGATATCCCGTAGCCGGAGATTTGAATGAAAAATGTTTACCTGACCTTTCCACGCTCATGCCGTCATGCTTTTCACTCTTTCCCTCGATAACAGAATTGATCAGATCGTTAACTGAACTGCCAGTCGTTTTCTGGGCTATCATCTGCCCTTTCTGAACGAAATCGCCTTCACGGTATTTTAAATATTTATCCATTTCTTTGGGCTTTATTCCCATCTCATGAGCCATGTTCACCGTTACGGGTTCATCGCCGTAATCCTGAATTTCCTTTAGAATTATCATCCCGTAATCGTCTATTTTCACGATCTCTCCGCGCACATTGGAATAGTAATGAACCGGCAGCGGGTCGCTTTTCTTTTTGAATGAAAATATTGCCTGTCCGTGTTCGACCGTATCGCCTTTTTTTACCGAAAGGCCTCCGGAAATATCGCTTTTCGTTAGCTTTATATCATCCCCGGCGAGCTTTCTTATGTTAATCATATAAATCTTGGGCGGATTGAACATATTCTGAGCTATAACAGATTCGATCCGCACTTTTTCGCCCTGATGCACAAGTATTTCGCCTTTGTACGGCAGAGATCTGCTTATCTCGAACTCTCCGGTAAATATCTCACTCCTGCCTTTCATAAAATCATAGCTGATAGACAGATCTTTCGGTTCTCCGTAAAGAGCTTTAAATACCAGCGAGGAGTTCTTTTCATGCCCGCATCTGCAGTCAAGCAGTACAGGCTTATCTGTCTCTATTTCATAAACATTTCCGCTTGTTCCGAACATATATCCGTTCAGCGATTCAAATCTGAAATGACCGCCTTCACGCATAAAGAACACTTCATCCGATCTCATAACCGAAGACGACCCTTCCTTTATATCTGAGACCCTGATGACTTCAACCGATTCTTTCGGAGTTTTGCCTACAGCCGAAATGACCGTGCAGACTTTTTCAAGCGATTCCTTTTCAAAGGTTTCGACAGCTTTTTCAGGCTCGATCAGAGTGAACATTCCCATCTGAGGCGATTTGAAATATTTGTCAACATATAGCTCTGTAATGCCTATTGGACTGAATCCCTCGTTTAATATGAACACGATATCTTCAATTTTTTCCGAGCTTGATATAACACCGCCGGCCCCTATGATCTTGCTTATGCTTGAAAACTGGAACAGCGAATCTTTATCTGTGGCAAGATTGAACACTTCTTCAAAAGGACAGACTTTGTGCTCGGCCAGATCATGCCTGCGCTTATCCAGAAATCCCATGTGATTCACTTCCATGTTCATGCCGATATGCTGATCCCATGCGAGCTTTATACCTTCTGCCGCGCATGACAACTCTATGAACCTCTCTCCCTTTGTCTTAGGAATATATTCGGGATTGAGAGTTTTATTGGCGATATAATTTCTCGCGTCATCTTCAGAAATCTTTCCGCATAGATTCCTTGTAATAGCTTCAATTCCGGCTTCTTTAAGCACATTCGACAACGAATAGCTCATGCCGATATTGGCTGATACAGTTCTGCTGATGCTTGATTTTATGCAGGAGAAAATGTCGGTCGTAGCTCCGCCTATATCGACAAGAAGCGTATTTTCCTTATGTTTTTCATAATATTTCTTTAAGATCAGCTCAACTCCTGTAGGAGTCGGCAGAATATCTTTTACGGTCGCTTTTTTAACTTTTTTGTAGCCGGGAGCGTTCTCCATCACATTTTCCATGAAAAGCTGATGTACTTTATGCCTGACCGGTTCGTAATTGAATTTTTCTAAGGTCGGTCTGATATTGTCCGTTACATGTATCTGAAAATTCTCTCCGAGAATGTCCTTTACGAATTCGCGCGCTTCGATATTGCCGCAGAAAACAAGCGGTATCTGCTCTTCCGGCATGAATTTAGATCTCGGTTCGGCTAAAGTAAGTATCTCAGCCTGTCTTAAAGTTCCCCATACTCCGCCGCCGTCAATCCCGCCCGCCATCAGGATCATATCGGGATGAAGTTCTCTGATCAGCCTCATTTTTTCAATTTCCGGCACTCCGTCGTCAACAGTGAACGAGCCAGTAATTATAGCTCCCGCGCCGTAAGCCGTGGCTTCTGCAGCCTTGCCGGTCTCTGATCTGGTCAGCCCGAACACGAGCATCTGAAGACCTCCGCCCGCTGAGCTTGTCGCAAGGAACGGAATTATTATCTTCCTGTCGTTATCATATATATTAAGCCCTGATTTTTTCTCAATATCAAGAATGACCCTTTCAAGCCCGATATTCACATCTTCAAAAGGCCGTTCGACTGTCGTCGGAGCATCGGCGATGGCCTTAAAGAAATATTTTTCGCCGTCCCTTTCAAGCAGAAGTCCTTTCGTGGTCGTACTGCCGATATCAACTATAAGAATATTTTTCTGATCGTTTAGGCTGTCCATGGTAATCTCCGCATATTTTGATATATAATAAGTAAAATATCGTTCCAATGCAAAGCAAATAATTTGTAAAATAAATTTTTAATTTAATTTGTTTTTCATTTTAGTTGAATTATATTATGATCGAACGGGAATTATTTTTACTTAAAACGGAGGCTTGGTTATGAGCAGAATTTTATATTATACCATACTGATTTTACTCATCATACATTTATCGCTGCTTGCTCAGTTCGCCGGAGGAAGCGGAACGGAAGCCGACCCATGGCTCATCAGAACTCCGGAAAATCTTGACAGCCTCAGATATTATCTCGGAGCAGATAACGCTGATAAATACTACAAACAGATCGCCGATATCGATCTCGGTGTTGCGCCATGGAATGTTGGCGAAGGCTGGGAACCGATTGGAAGAGATTCCACTTTCTTCATGGGAGATTACGACGGTGACGGGTTTAAGATAGAGAACCTCTTCATAAACCGTCCGGATGAAGATTATATAGGACTTTTCGGTTCGATCCAAAATGCAAATCTAAGCCATATCGGTTTGGTCGAAGCGGCTATATCGGGAAGACGATATGTGGGAGCTTTGGCCGGAGTGAGTCCGAATGGGAGCGGAATAATTACAGAATGTTACTTAAAAAGCTCAGGAATGGTTTACGGAGAGGATTATACCGGTGGGCTTGTTGGCTCGCGTAGCTGCTATTGGGTGGAATCTGACTGGAATTCAAATAATAAAATCAAATGATGAACAATACTGAAAGGATTTCCTATGAAAAAAACAA
>CALMWI010000240.1 GCA_937873545.1 uncultured bacterium
GCTTATATTTTTTTGCATCCATGCCGTTGACGGATATCCTGCCTTCCTCATATTCAAGAAGCGACAGAATAGATTTTATCGTTGTCGTCTTGCCTGCGCCGTTTGGCCCCAGAAAGCCTAATATTTCTCCCTTTTTAACGGTGAATGAAATGTCGTTTACTGCGCAGATGTCTTTATACTTTTTAACCAGATTTTCTACAACTATAACTTCACTCATTTAGTCTCCTTTTAACTGTGCGTATTTCAAAGAAATTTAACTAATCACACTGTAATATGCTATTATTTTTAATCTGATATTATTTTTTTTCGACGAAATGACTTTTTACCGGTGTAGAAACAGTTACTGATGCGTAAAATTACTCCATATAACTTATCTTGCAGGTCGTTGATACGATCTCCACTTTGATCATGACGATAGTCTTGAGGCTTTCTGCGCTATGGTTATGCGGTTCAGCGCCGAAATGTGCGGTAAGATGGTTTAAAGCTTGCCTCTTCCCTTCTTCATCTTCGATTATTGAAGCTACCCCGGTACCGTTCACGCTGCGGTATCTCATTGTCAGCTTACCTTCAAGATATTCCGCGTCGAGTGTCACATTGAAGGCTACTTTAGGGTTCTTTCTTATAAAATCGAGTTTCATGCCTTCCGGAGCGCAATGGATATACAGAGAGTTCTCGTGATAGCCGTAATTCAAAGGCACGATATAAGGCTGATCTCCATCGGACATCGCAAGCTGGCACCAGATCGCTTCTTTTAGAATTGCTTCGATTATTTTTTTGTCCGTAACCTCTTTCTTTTTGTTCCTCACTTAAGCCTCCTTTTACTTCCGAATTCATCTATCGAAAAAAATATTCCGTTCTCAATGAGCAATCCCTGAGCTTTCTCGTAGTGATCTACATCTATTCTGATCACTTTGCCTGAATAATCTGCTGACACGCTGTCAACCACGCAATGGCCGACAACTAATGTCTCAGCTGAGTATTTTTTCAGCACTTCTTCGAGCTTGTCTTCTGTGATCTTTTTATATTCGCCGTAGTCTGTTATCAGCCCTCTGTACCAGAGAATTCCGTATTTTGAGAATAAAAATTTCGCATCTTCAGATTCCGGATCTTGTTTGTCAACTTCTTTTTTGACTGCTAAATTGATTCCATCCACAGTCAGATCATACTCAAGCAGTTCATAGCTGAGACCGCCGTGAACAAACATCGTTGAACCTATTTTTGCTACGGCATTTTTGTTCCGCATCCATTTTCCGAACTCGGTCGCAGCGGAATATAGGTCAGATGCTTTTGCATTCAGTTTTTTGTATATAGCCTGATACTTATCTGATATATATCTGTCGTCTCCCGACAGGATCATTCTGTCATGATTTCCGAGAAGATACCGGACTTTGCCTCCCGCCTTCAACGCTTCTTCTTCGAGCCTGTAAACAAGCCACTGGCACTGGGTCACATAGTCTCCCCTGTCAACAAGGTCGCCTACAATTACAAGATGACCGTTTCCGAAAATCCAGTTGTAGTTTTTATCAATAACTTTATTTGCAATCAGCAGCTTATAGAACTTTTCAAAATTACCCTCGATATCAGATACCGCGATCAGTTTTGAGGGCATGGGATATTCAGCGTCGGTTGAAGGTAGTTCCGTTCTGATCTTGAACACAAGTGCGGGACACGGGATCGAATCGAACTCTGATACTAAAGTAACAGATGGCAGTTTTTCCGCTTCAAAGTAAGTTGTATCGGGATTTAGTGTTCTGTCGAATGTTATGACACCTGCTTTACTGCCTGCGTAAAAAATATAAGGTCCGTCGCCGTAAGAATTTAATTTTAATTGCGTACTGCATGAGTACAGAATAATTGATAGTATAAAAAAAATTATCGCTTTTTTAAGCTTCACTTTTTCCACCACTGCATGAGTTTTCTGTGTTCTTCTCTCTCTTTATATGATTTAGCGACATAAATCTTATCGCCTGTGAAGAAATCCTTCTCCGTATAGTACATGCAGGCCGCGATCGTCATAGGCAGAGGAATGAAATCCTGAACCTGTTCGACCTTAATATTATAGATCTTAAGATAAGCCGACATTTTCTTCGCGCTTTCCAGAGTGGCACCGGGAAAAGCCGAGATCAGATAAGGCAGAACATACTGCTCTTTTTTTGAATACTGCCTGAACAGCTTCACGAACTCTTCGTATCTTATGATATCAGGCTTTAGCATAAGTCTGAGTATATCCGGCTCTGTATGCTCCGGCGCGATCTTGAGAAGTCCGGATGTGAACTCGCCTGCGACCGCTCTCATATATTCTTTGTCAAGAAGGGCGAGTTCATGCCTGATCCCGCTGTTGATGAAGACCCTTTTATGCTCTTTGACTTTATCGTACAGATGAAGTAATTTTTTGTGGCTCGTATCAAGATTGGGACACAACTTCGGGAACAGGCAGGAAAGCCTTACGCATTTCATGCACTTCTCAAGATCGCGCCCCCGCATGCGATACATGTTCGCAGACGGTCCGCCCAGATCGGTCACTGACTTTGATCTCAGCTTCATAGCTTCTTTGACTATCGAGGCTTCCGAACGGGACTGGATGAAGCTGCCCTGATGCTGGGCGATGGAGCAGAAGGAACAGCCGCCGAAACATCCTCTGTGTATCGTTATGGAATTTCTTATCATTTCATAAGCGGGAATAGGCTCTTTGTACATCGGGTGCGGCTTGTTCTCGAATTCCAGATCATAGAATTCATCGAGATTATCGTCTGGCATATACGGCGGATTGATTACTATCATTCTGCCGTTCGTTTCCTGTACAAGACCGGTATTAAGGAACGGATTTGTAATTCCGTGAATAACCTTTTCGGCTTTAATGAACTTTTCTTTGTCTGAACTTACCTCCTCGAACGAAGGAAGATTTTCATACTTATATTTATCCGTCAGATTTTCTGTTTTGCCAGCGATAAATGCCGTTCCTCTCAGATCATGAAGCTGACCGGTACTCTTCCCTGCTTTTAATCCCTGAGCTATTTTCAAAATAGTTCTTTCGCCCTGGCCGAAAACCAGAAGATCAGCTTTTGAATCGGCGATTATGCTCCGCCTGACCTTATCTGACCAATAGTCGTAATGCGCGACTCGCCTGAGGCTCGCTTCAATACCGCCGATCACGACTGGAACTCCTTTAAAATTCTCTTTCGCTTTATTTGCATAGACTATAACGGCTCTGTCAGGTCTTTTTCCGCCTGACCCGCCTTCTGAGTAATCGTCCGATCTTCTCGGTTTTTTTGAGGCTGTATAATTATTGACCATCGAATCGACATTTCCGGAGGATATCCCGACGAACAGCCTTGGCTCGGGCAGTTTTTGAAAAGCAGCATTGGATAAAGTATCGGGTTGAGGGATCAATCCGACATGAAAACCTTTTGAAACCAGATATTTACCTATAATTGCAGCCCCGAAAGACGGGTGGTCGATGTATGCGTCGCCTGAAATTAAAATAACATCCAGATATTCCCAGCCGAGAGATCTCATTTCATCTATGTTTACCGGCAGGAACATATCTTGTCCAGTTTTTATTCAGAAATTTCTTTGATCAGATCTTTGAGTCTGTTTCTTGTATTATTGTCTTTGTTCTGAGTAGCAAGTTTTTGTGCGGCTTTCAGCAGCAGAAGAGCGTCTCTTGTTCTTGAACTTTTACAATATACATCAGCCAGTTCGAGCGTAAGTTCGATATACAGCTTTGAATAGTCGGAAATCTTAACTGCTGAATGACCCAGCTGAAGATTTAAGATAGCCTCTTTGTTCCTGCCTTTTCTTTTCAGTATTTTTCCGAGAAGCAGATATCCGAGAGCTATAAAGTGAATGTTTTTTGCCTTTTTTGAATACAGCAGGGAATATTTCATATATTTCAGTATCCTGCTTATGTCGTCTTTTATCTCGTTCTTGTATTTATTGAACGGATCTTCCTCATACTCAACTATTTCATTATAGAACATTTCAGCAAGATAATAATATATCATACCCATTCGTTTGTAGAGTTTTTTCTCCCTGTATATCTTTAGCGATTCTTTGAAGCTTTTTTCAGCTTCAGCATAGCTCTTTTTAACAACTTTCAGTCTTGCTATATAAAGCAGTGAATATGCTTTTGCAAGACTGCTGTTTATTTCTTTTGCTATTTTTCCGGCTTTATTGAAGCATTTTTCCGCCTCGGACTGATTGTTCTGCAGAATATTGCAAGCTCCGAAATCCGTCAGCCTGTAGCTTATTTCTTCAAGGTTGTTCAGCGCTCTGAATATCTTGATAGATCTTTCAAAATTAGCCATTGCCGATGTAAGATCTTTTGTCTCAAGATATATATTGCCGAGTTGTCCCGCGCATGTTCCTTCCACATCTTTCAGACTTAAAAGTGAAGCCGTCTCCAAAGCTTTCTCGTAGTATTTTACCGAATCCTTAACCCTTCCGAGTTTATATGTGATCTTGCCGAGGTTTCCAAGAATAATTGACTGGTATTTAAGGTTGTCATTCTTTTCGGCTGTTTTCAATGCAGTCTGAAAAGTCGATATACTTTTAGTGAATCTGAACTGCGCCTCATAGATCATTCCCAGCTCATTTAGAAGAAAACATCTGCTCTCGTAATTTTTCGTTTTTGAGATATGAATAAGGGCTTTAGCGATATAGTTTACGGTAAGCTTTATATTGCCTTCATTTTTTTTGAAAAGGGCGTAATTCGTGTAAAGCCTTCCCTTCTGCTCATCGTTCAGCTTGTATTTTCTCATTATGCTCGAAGCTTTATATAAAAGCTCTTTAACTCTTTTTGCCGGAGAAAAACTCATGGAATTTTCAAGTATAGTGCACAGAATATCGAAATAGAACTGATAATTTTCAGATTTCTCGTATTTGTTTATCAGAGTATATGAAGTCTTCCTTGCTTTGATCTGGTCGTTCATTTTATAGAGTATTTTTATCTCTTCAAGTACGAGCCTGTCTTTTTTCTCCTGATCAGAAGCGAACGCTATCAGCTTCTGAAGGTTCTGGTAAGCGCTTTCGATAAAATTCTTTTCTACGGCTGAATCATATCCTTCTTTCAGGCACTGAGCGGCTCTTTCATGATCTCCGGCGTGATAAAAATGATGACCCTGCCAGTTCGCATGGCTGAGTTTGGATCTCTCTTTTGTTTCGATAAGAAGCTCTGCGACTTTGCGGTGCCATGCTCTTCTGTTTTCATCGTTGGCAGAAGCGTAAACCACTTCGCTGATTATCGGATGCGAGAATATATAGTGGTTCTCGAGATAATATTTTTTAATAAATCCGGTCAACGCGATTTCTTCCAGATCGCGGACATCAAAGCCCGCATAGTATTTTTTTACGATCAGATAATCGAACTTTACGCCTATTACCGAGCATGCCTGTAGAATTTCAAGCTGCTTCGCGGTCAGTTTTCCCAGGTTCTGCCTTACGATCTCTCTGATATCTGTTGGAATGTTCTTCTTTTTATAATGTTTTGTTTTTTCAAGCTGATTTTCTTTTTCCAGTACCATTCCGTCCGTAAACACGAATCTGAAATACTGCTCAAGGAAGAACGGATTACCCGCGGACAGTTTCAGGATCACTTTTTCTACTTCGGAAGACATTTTCTTGCCTTTGCTCAGCTGCTTTAAAAGAAGACGCATCGTATCCTTTTTTAGAGGCGGCAGTTCCTGAGTGACAGGTTTGAGATATTTATTGAACTCCAGATCGTCTTCGCTGTGATAGGTTATTAGGAAAGATATTTTGTTTATTTCGCCTTTTTTATTACGCCTGTTCCCCATTTCGACTAGATGAGATATGCTGTACTGGATCACATACTGCATTAGATCTTTTTCTTCATGCTTCAGATTGTCTATATCATCGAAAATAAAAATAACGCCTTCAGTTCGCTGAATGTAATAGTAATAATTAAA
This sequence comes from uncultured bacterium, assembly GCA_937873545.1. Taxonomy (GTDB): domain Bacteria; phylum UBA4055; class UBA4055; order UBA4055; family UBA4055; genus UBA12480. Next base: position 5,925 of record CALMWI010000240.1, read on the forward strand.
AATTATCAGAAGGCTTAGCGCTTCTTTTAAATTTTTCAGCCTCAATTCCGGAGTAAGCGTGTAATAAATGCTGTCCTTTTCATCCACATTATACATGATCTTGTAAAGAATGAAAAATTTGCTTTTGAACTGCTCGGATTCGAATTCGTCCGGCGCGTATTTCAAAAGCTTTGCAAAATATTTATCCAGCTTGGCTTTTACAGTCTCGTTATCGTCAAATAATGTCACGCCTGAATCTTCTTCTATTATGTATTTGAACAGGTCAATAATATTATCCCTGTCTTCGACTTTTGAATGGATTATATGAAAATTCTCGTTCGACATCCTTTTTACGATCTCTTCGACCATTCTGGTCTTTCCGCATCCGTGCCAGCCGGTCAAAGTAATTATCTTCCCGCCCTGCCTGAGCATCTGGTTAAGATTTATTATTTCTTTGTTCCTGCCGATCACTTTGTGCGAATAAAGGCCTTTAAGTGCCAGTTTGTCGGAATCCTTTTCGCATTCGAGCGAACCATCCTGACCCGACAGTCTTTTTTCAGACAGTTTCTGTATTGACTTAATATCTCTTCCGGGATCTATTTCCCTCATTTCGCTGTCATTGACCGCGCCGGCTATGTCGTCGAGTTTCGATGCAAGCTCGGATGTAACTAAATAAGCAGCTCTGTCTTCTGAGCCTACAATAGATGCGAACATAAAATCGTCAAAATAAATGATCCTGTGCTTAAGCTTTTTGAAAGACGAGCATATTTTATTTATCTCTTCTATACATATGAGTTTGTTAGTAGAATCGTTATCGAATGTCTTCGGGAACGAGAAAGTGATGATTATCCTTATTCCGTATCTGGATAATTCTATTTTGTTGACTGCTCCGTCAAAATTGAATGAAAATCTGAATATTTTTTTTATCAGTTTGTTTAGTCCGAAAAAATAATTATCCGTGAATACTTTGTAATCCGTTTCGTCAGTTGTTTTCTGTACTGCGTCAATGTATTCCTGACCGAACTCGTGAATTTCGGAAAGCTCAATATCAATAAAAGTACCTTTTTTTATGTCGGTAAACTCTTCTTCCTCATTATCCTTTAGAGTGTTGTAAATATGTTCGGGAAGAAATGCTTTTATAATAGAGGTCTTAAGATTCAGATAATTATCGGCCGAACTGCTGACAGGCTCAATATTATAGCCGATCTTAGTTATTATATGACAGTTCTTTCTTTTACAGTATTCGACCCTCTCCTTTACCGCTGCGAGAATTTCCGGAGACACTATTATATCGCCGTCTTTACCCTTAAATGCCGCTTCGATTGCATTTCTCGGTACATTTCCGAGTACAATTCTCTCCTTTCTTTTTTCGTTCCCGAATATGATCTCAAGGAATTTCCCGTTATCTATTCCCGCACAAAAATAATTTTCGAACTCAATATTGTGCTCTCTTTTTATTCTTTCCGAAAAGTCGTTGTATCTTATTTTCAGATCGTACGCGCATTTTAAAGAGTGCCTGATTATATCTTCTTTTGATTTTTCGATCAGTTCTTTTGTGAAAACTATGTCTATCTTATTGTCGCTTAAATTTAAAAATATTCCGCCGTTATCATAAATAATTTCCAGAAATTCCGATATCAGATCGTTGAATATGCTTTTGTATTTTGAAGAAAATTCCTCTTTATCCTTCAGATTCAAAAACAGTTCGTTAAAGAGGTTGAACCTGACCACGAGAACAGATCCTTCCTCGATGAATACCATATCATCGGTCAGCAGCTTGTTCGCGGTATTGTTCGGCAGAAATTTTTTAAGTTTTTTCAGAAGAAGTTCTGTGCTCATAATTATACCCTTTGTCTAGTATTTTCTTTTAAGCATCCACTCTGTAAATTCTTTAAGCTCGGTCACATCATATCCGGTCGGAAATGAATTTATTATCTTTGCGGCTTTTTTAATATATTTTGCGGCTTCTTCTTCAGCCTTTGTTATTATTCCGTATTTCTCATATAACTTCTTTACTTTGACAAGCTCGGATTTTGAGGCATCTTCGTGACCTGCTATCGAATTGAATATCTTCAGGTCTTTTTCAGACATCAGTTTTTTTGCCAGTATATAGAGATAGGTTTTCTTTCCTTCGGAAACGTCGCTTCCGTAAGTTTTTCCGAAAAGCGCTTCGTCACCGGCAATATCCAGAAGATCGTCCTGGATCTGAAAAGCAAGTCCGAGCGCTCTGCCGTAATCTCCTGCAAGGCTGACGATCTCATCCGGCGCTTCGGCGCACAATGCTCCTATCTGAGCCGGAACAGAGAGCAGCGCGGCAGTTTTATTGTTTATCATCCGTATATATTCTTTTTCTGTAACGTCTTCTCTTGTCTCGAATTCTTTATCGTATGCCTGTCCTTCGCACACTTCAAGAAGCCCTTCGGTGAACACCTTGATTATTTTATCCGAATTCTTATATTTTTCTTTTATCAGTACCCTGTATGCAAGGCTGACTATACCGTCCCCTGAAAGCACTCCGGTGCTGAGGTCCCACTTTACATGAACGGTCTGCTGATTTCT
>CALMWI010000241.1 GCA_937873545.1 uncultured bacterium
ATAACGGTCTCTTTCGATAGCAAGGCTTTCAGATGCCTGTTTTCTCAGTATTGCCTTTTGCTGATCGGATATATTTTTCGTTAATCCGATTTCGCGGTTACGCAATTCTTCTTTTTTCTGCCAATACTGTTCGTTATCCTTACCCATAGCGCGTAAACCTTCGCGTTCTATCTGAATCTGTTTACGCTGAAAAGCTCTCAGGCTTTGTTCGGCTCTTGTAAAATCAGACTGTCCGCCTCTTCCTCCGCCCGCACCGGAAAATCCTTCCATCAATACTTTTATCGTGAAATTGTCAGACATTATTCATCCTTTTCTTTTGCAAACAATAAAAACGCACTGTCAATTAACTCTCCGATGTCAAATTTATTCCAATATCTGCCGTAGTTATTTCGCGTCAATTTCGTTTTCCATTCCATTAAATAGTTGAAAAATGTAAGAAAGTCGCTCTGTATTTCAGGAAACTTAGGCGGTGATTTCTTATTCGTGTCCTTACTGCCCGAAGCCCATTTATATAGCTTTTCTCGGTAGTCATTCAGATCACATATCTTCTGATACAGGTAGTTTTGAATCAGACGCAAGAAATCGTATGTGTTTCTGGCACACCTCCACAGCCTCGTCTATATCCTTAATATCCTTTCCTGAACATAACTTCGCGAGCTTCTTAGTCGCAACCGGATTCATTCTTAAAAACTTTACTATTTTATAATCAAATTCTTGTGTTGACTTTAATATTTCGGGGTACTTACCGACAAATGCCATCCATTTCGCGCTGTCGAAATCAGTTCCCTGCATCTCTTGTAGATCCGCCTGACATTTCATACGGATTTCAGCGGGAAGTTTAATGATGTCATCCATCAGGTCTTTTTTCTGAAATATAACATCGTAAAGCGTTTCGCCTTTATATGTTATTTCATCGCACATTACATAAATTTTTTCGGCTTGTTCGCCTGTGATTTTGATTTGTTCAGACATTTAATCCTCCATAGATTAAAGTTATTAAAGTAAGCAGGGCAGTCGCTTAGCGTCCGCCCTGCATGAAATTATACTACACGAGGTCAGTATCGTAAGTCCAGAAATAAGAACCTGAGATAATATCTTCAGTTCTCTTAGAGAGCATAATCGGTATTCTTGCGGTATCGCCTGAAGGAGTGAATGACACATTCAGTGTCAGGTCGTCAAGGCAGAAAATCTTAGGATAGCTCGTAGAAGACTTATCCATAACGGCTATTGATACCTGTGTTTTATTCAGAGCTTTAAGAATATCGAAGTTTCTCTGATTAACATTCATCAGTTCGTAAGATATATCCATATCTTCGTAAGTAGTAATCTTGTTACCTACAGAGTCTCTGATTTCGTTAGGTGCAGGCTCGAATGAGAAATCTTCGGCAACGCCACCTATTTTCATCCAATCGCCTGTCCCAGTGCTTGCTGTAGGTGCTACAGCCCACGAAGCTCCTGTAACCACTGCCGTTCCAACGGAAGCGGCTAATATTCTTGTTCCGCCCTGTACTGCCGTTACTGTTAGTGCGTTTGTACCAGATGCGTAACTTGCGGTTAAATCATCGGTAGTGTTAATTGCCGTTGCCAATGCAGCTCCTATTACATCCGCATCTGTAAGACCTGCTGTTGCGACTTCGATTTCTAAAAAAGCTGTACATCCTGTCGGAGCGGCAGGCTTTGTTGCGCTTCCATTTTCACTGAACCAGCAACAGTACGCATTGGTTGGCGATGAAACTATAATATAGTCTCCATCTCCTTTTACTGCATCTGTCGTAAACACATCTATTGACTTCACGCCGTCAAATGTTGACAGTGCCAATGCTGCGGTTGCGGGTTTTGTCGTTGCCGCTGTGTACGGCTTCATGTAGAAAGTCGCGTTAAATTTCTTGGAATATTGATTTCCATAGAGAGGACTTGTCATGCTTTACTCCTTATTGATTGTTAGTTTTAGTTCAAATTCCCTTGTATATTCATCTTCATTAGTTCGTGTCTGCGTATTCCACGCAATCGAATACTTCACTTCATATCCTGAAATAGTCAGAGAAAAATTCGGCTCATCGGAAGTGCCATTTACCGATTCAGGAATAGTTTTCGCAATCTGAGTTTCTGCGTATAATACATTCGATAATTGACCGCCGTTAGCCATTCTCGATTTCAGAATCAGCGCAAATGCAAATTCAGCATTTTTAAACGATTTATTCGGGAATAGTGTAATCGCTGTTAATCCTCGATATTCGAGAGTCAGCATCGGTAAATCACCATCGTAAGTATCATCAATTTCAAGCGAAGCTGGCAACCCTGTCCGAGTTCTTACATCTGCTATCAATGCAGTTACGACATTATTAAATTCAGTTCTATCCACAGTTTCTCCGTAATACATTTCTTAACCAATCGCTTACTATTTTATGTTCATCGTCTGACAGAACTAAAAATTGACGCTTCGGCAAATTGTCAGACCCGAAGTGATGAATACGAGCTAAGTCATTTACATTTATCGAAGTATCTTCCGGTTTAAATTTTATATGCTCTTCATTCAGAAAACCAACTTCGAGACGCTTATCACTTACGATTTTCTTGATCTGCTTCGCTAATCCGCCACCTTCGAGTAATTTCGTTATCGGACTTTTCGCACCACGATAAATTTTCTTCTGAATAGTTTTCTTTTTGAGCAGTTTACCTGACACGGAATTCGTTTCAATTACTTTCCGATAGTGAGCAATCAGTAAATCTCCGAGTTCTGCGAAATCAGACTGCTTCGGTAATACCGCATTCATAGCTTCCTGTATTGATCTGAATGTTCTCATTACTGCTCGTCTATATCAATTTCATCATATTCTGCATGGTCTTCTCTCGTAACTACAACATTCAGAGTTCTGAGTATCGGATCAGTTTCGCTGTCGATCCTTCCGCCTTCCAAAAACAAACGGACTGCATCGCCCCATTGCTGAATCAGAATTTCATACGCTATTTTCTTTTCGTCAGCACCTTCTTCAAATTTCTGATTTCTTACATAAAGTAAATACATCGCATAATATATCAGAGCATTCGCAACTTCATCTGCTTCGGTAAAAGATACTCCGCAATAAGACGCTATTGATTCAAAATGCTGTCTTGCATCATCAAGAGCTTTATTGACTATATCTGTCTGAGATTGTCCTTTATAAAGAGAACACGCGCCCCATGCTGTCGGGGTTGCTCCAGTTGCGTAGAAATAATCTCCAACGGTTAAAACCGCTTCAGCACCTACATTGGTAAAGTTATATGCAGTACCCACAACTGAAACAGCGTATCTATATCCGACTTCGAGAGTTCCCGAAGTTAATAAAGTTCCTGTATAATGCGGATCATACGCAAGCATTTTAATTCTGTCATACCCGAATGTCTCGTATAAATCTGTATATAAAACTGACATATAATCCTTTACTTTAATTTTATATATCGTTATATATTAAGTAATTAAAGTAAAAAAATCAACTTGTTTAAGTCAAATTTGTTTGTGATTAGTTGATAGTTACAGACAAGTATCAACACTTTGTCTGAAAGTAATAGTTTGCGATAAGTACCGAAAAATGATATTTATCGCAATAAAAAACCCGCCTTTTCAAGCGGGTTTACTGATACTACCGAACTATTAAGCATTATTAAGAGGCTCGTTCGGTCAACCGCGTACGCAGTCCACCTCCAACACCTTTGTCATTCGACAATTCGCTGGATTGTTTTAAATATAATCATTCTTTTAAGAATTGTCAAGTGTTTTTATTCCGTATGCCCTGCACAAATCTTCAAGAGAATAAAATACGGGTTTTCCGTATTGGTTATGTATTTCAACTTCTGCATCAGCTCCAGATGACTGTCCGTCAAGTCGCAAGACAGCATCACACCACGCCATCCATTCAAAATCATATTCAAGCCATTCGCTTTCCGTATGCTGAAACTGAATATCAACATAGTGATTCAACAGCGGAGCGAATGGCACGAATCCGAGTTTCATAAGCTTATCGAACATCGCAATCTGTCTGTCAACATTGAATTGCTTATCGCCTAATCTGTACGGCGATGCGATATATACTTTAACTCTGCGCAACTTCAACCTCCTCTGCTTTCGTCTCTTCCTGTTTCTGATTATTACCTTCGATCTGAGTTCTGATAAGATTGTAATAGAAATTCGCAATCATCTTCTCGTACTTAGTCGCTTTCTCCTGATCTTTGACGATCAATTCTGTTTTGACCTGCCCTTTCTTCTCTTTGATGTTCAATACTAACTGCATTACTCCTCCTTTTGTGTTTTAATAAAATTGTCCGAAGTCATCCATTTTTTATGCTCCATTGAATATACTTCAGCTTGAGATTGTATTATCGGTAAAGAATGTGTAGCTATAAATATCTGACATTGCCTTTTAACTGCTTTCTGCACTTCTTTTATGAATTTATACTGATTTCTTAATGAAAGACCGCTTTCAGGTTCGTCCAAAAACACTATACAGTTTTTAGCTTTTTTTAGCATATCAATAGTAAAGAATTTCATTATCTCGCCATGAGAATTTAATCTTGAAGACAATGCCCCTGCATAACCTATG
>CALMWI010000242.1 GCA_937873545.1 uncultured bacterium
CTGAGAATAAAAAATTCTTTTATATAGTCTCGACGAACGCAAAATCCGCTACTCCAGCTAAAACTATCGAAGTGAAAGAAAAGAAATGATCAGTCGGGCAGTATCACCTTAAAAGAGCATTTGTCATCGCCGCTTAATATGGAAGTCAGGATCTCAACCCTGACTTCTTTATTTGTGGCTGCTTCCCACTGCTGGCGGTACCATCCGGCTCCGCAGTAGCAGTAGGTCTTGCTCATGCCTTTATCTAAATTTTCCCTGATTGGCGGGCAGAAGCAGTAAGCTTTTTTTCTTTCGAGATCGGTCTTTGCTTCGGCAAATGCTTTAGGGTCACGGGGCTTTTTTTCTGCGTATATTTCGTTTCCGTTTCTGACAGGCGGTTCAGCCCAGCCGGGATCATTCTTCATGAATTCTATCACCGTATCAATTGGATCAGATCCTTTCTTTTCAGCTTCGACATAAGTGTTTCTGAGTTTTTTAAGCTGATCTGTCGGGAAAATGTGGGAACATCCTGATAATATCTTATATTTAGCATGTTCTTTATTCCGGTCAACGATGTCGATCATCTTTTTTATTCTTTCGAACCGTTCGCCCATTTCTGTTTCTGAGCATATAGCGGATGCTGTTTTATTTATCTCATCATAATCTGTATGATCCAAAATCGTCCTGCAGTTTTTCAGGAATAGTTCTGTCCACAAATGCTCCACGAAAAGAAGTTCGACCTTGCCTTCCGTAGTGCCTTCCGGATAAACTTCGATCACGAATTCATCGGAGATCATGCCTTTTTTATAGGCGTAACCGTAAACTTCGGTATATTTTTCAGATAGGTTCTTCAGCCCCTGATCAGCTACAACAGCGAGCACTTTAAGTTCTCCAAAATCTTTGAGTAAAAAATCACCTGCAGTTTCAAGGCTTTCGTCCACGGGGAATCCAGCTTCGACCCAATAACCTTCGGTTACGCTGGAAATGTAATTGATCTTACAAAAAGCCGGGCCTGTTATAAAATCTTTGAATGAATTTTTCATCAGGGTAAAAATCCCGTTCAGCTCAGACCGTTTCATCATGTTGAACTCATTAACTACGGCTTTGAAACCGCCGAACTCTTTATTGGTTATATTGCTGCTCATAATTTTTACCCCGATGTAATTTAAGGTAATAATAAACTATTTTAATAATGAAATCAATTCATGCCGATAGATTTCTTACGAAAAATAAATCTGTCCCCTTTGCTTTCCGGGCAGAAGAAATCGGTTTTGACTCCGTCTTTAAGAGCTTCATCCCTGAAAAGTTTTAAGTGGATCTCGTCATTCCATGAGTGCATAGGAACGGTAATTCCCGGATTCATTTTTTCAATAGCATATTTTACGCCTGCTTTTAAAGCTATAGGATCTCTAAAATTGCATCCTGAAACAGGAAAGAAAGCGATATCCGCTTTTCCGCAGGTCGAGACTAAATAGTCAATTTCTTCGTCAAAAGGTCCGCTCATATCCTGCGTCATATTCGCATGATCTCCCGAATGATAGACCGAAATTCCGTCCGCGTTTACAAAAAATGCTACTCCGGTGTCTGTTGAATGTATCGTCGTTATATCAACACCGCCGACAGTGAGTTTATTTCTGCCTGTAATAATATTCAGGTTCCTTACATCTGATTTAGGATCGAATCCTGTTACAAAAGAAATATTTTTGCAATCTTTAGCCCATTCAAAAACGGCAGGGAAGAAATGATCTGCATGCTCGTGCGAAATGAACACTATCACATTTTGATCTTTGATATCAGCGGGAGTTACGTATCCGTTATTGATGTTCGGATTAGTCGGTTTTACCGCTCTTGCATCTTCAAAATAGTCGAAAATGAGAAGATGATCTTTTGTTTTTACACCCATTCCGCTGTGAAAGAAATAGAATATCTTAGAATCGCCGCCGGTTAGATCCAGACCCTTGTTCAGGCTTGAAGTGTCAATAGATTCAGCTTTATTCTTTTTAAGTAATTTTTCTATTGATTCATTATCATAATATGAAGCGTAGAACAAAGGTGTTTTGCCGTTATTATCTTTGATATTTACATCAGCACCTTTTTTAACCAGAAAATCCGCCAGCTCCGCATTACCTTTAACGGTCGCAAAATGAAGTGTGGTCTTGCCTGAAATCCTGTCTTTAAAATTAACATCCGCGCCGTTATCGAAGAAAAGTTTCAGAGTTTCCGTATCGCCTCTCCCGATGGCCCATGTTAACGGCGTCTGGCTCGCGTCGTTCTTTTTATTTACATCGTATCCTTTTGATATGAAGTATTTTGCTATTTCAATGTTGCCTCTTCCTGCCGCGATGTGAAGGGGAGTGTTCCCTGCGCCGGCTTCAAGTTTTTTCATGTCAACACCTTTACTTTCAAGATATTTCAGAACTTCAATGTTGCCGCCGAAAACAGCATCAATCGCAGGTTTTCTTCCAATTTTTGAGACCGCATTGATATCCGCGCCTTTTGATACAAGGTATTTCACGATATCGAGATTTCCCGACATACATCCGAAATGAAGCGGAGTCACATCGTTGTCGTCTTTGTAGTTGACATCGCTGCCTTTTTCAACCAGTATTTTTACAATTTCGAAATAGCCTTTAGCCGCCGCATTCTGTAAAGGAGTGCTCCCCTCTTTATCCTTTGCGCCTACATCCGCACCTTTCTCCAAAAAATATTTCACGACCTCTAGCTTCCCTCCAGCGCTTGCAAAGTTCAGCGGTGTGAAATAAGTGTCGATCTTCGATTCAAGAAGATCTTTGTCCCCTTCGATCATTGATCTTACCAGTTTTAGATCTCCGTTCGTAATTGCCGTTTTGATGTCCATAAGACCTCCGTTTAACGCCAGCGCAAGTACTAAAGTAAGCGCGGCTGTGATTTTCTTCAACATAATATACCTCCCGGTTTTTACTTTTGATAAAAGTTAACACGGTTTTGAATAAATCACTCATTAAATCCGACAGAACGGAGATTTTACGGGATGAAAAGGGGAGTGTAGAATTCGAACGGAAAACTAAAAAAATACAGATGTACTTATTAATTTATACCTTGTCTGATACCGTTTTTAATAAAATACTTGAATATCTTGTCTTGAAGTCCGGTTTTATTGGAACACCAGAGAGGTGTTATAAGGTCTTTTGAAGGCGCGTCTGTGTAGAGCCTGTGAATAACAACATCTTTTTTCAGATGCCGGATAAGTATTCCTAGCCTTCTGAAATACTCATTTTCAGACAGGATTT
>CALMWI010000243.1 GCA_937873545.1 uncultured bacterium
AGCAGGATATGGGCAAAGAGGGATTGAGGAAGGCTAAATTATCTTATGCGCCCGAGAAAATAATTCCGACATACAGGCTGATAAGAATTTAGTGCTTATTTTCAGAATTAAAATTCTTGACTTATGAAAATTTAAATAATAAATTTACTATGTATGAAAAACGGAATGCACCCCACTGATTTGATTTTTAAAGCTGGCTTCGGCTGAGGCTGCTCAAATCCTGCATTGGTGCTTTTCGTGTAAGGGCTTTTTTATTCTGTCGTAAATCAACAAACCGAACATACGAAAACACATACCGAAATTTAAAACTAATCTGGAGACGATCTATATGAAAAAGAATTTTTTCAGCACAAAAGCCGGTATAATAACAGCCGGATCACTTATCGGGATCACAGCTGCACTCCTTGTTTATCTCGGCAATCCTAAGAACATGGGATTCTGCATTGCATGTTTCGAGAGGGATATTGCAGGAGGATTAGGACTGCACAGGGCCGATGTTGTTCAATACATCAGACCTGAGATAATCGGAATAATGATAGGAGCTCTACTCCTGTCTCTTATGAAAGGCGAGTTCAGACCGAGAGGCGGTTCTTCGACAGTCATAAGGTTCTTCCTTGGTGTTTTCGCTATGATAGGTGCGCTTGTATTCCTCGGCTGTCCGTGGAGAGCTTTTATCAGGCTGGCAGGCGGCGATTGGAACGCGATACTCGGGATACTTGGACTTATAACAGGTATAGCTATAGGCTCATACTTTATTAAATCGGGATACAGCCTGGGAAGGAATTACTCTCAGAGTAGAGCCGCAGGTTATATCATGCCGGGCTTCATGCTGTTTATTTTTGCTCTTCTTATATTTAATTTCCCAAAACTCTTTAACAGCATCACCGGACCCGGATCGATGAAAGCACCTTTCATAATCAGCATTATCGCAGGTCTTATTGTCGGCGGTCTTGCTCAGAGAAGCCGGTTCTGTACAATGGGATCGATAAGAGACATTGTTCTGGTAAAAGATTTCCATCTGTTCTTTGGAGTTGCCTCTTTCACGATTGCCGTATTTATAATGAACATGATCCTCGGTCAGTTCAAAGCCGGATTCGAAGGACAGCCGATAGCTCACACTATGCATATCTGGAACTTCCTCGGAATGACCCTTTCCGGATTCGCTTTTTCTCTTGCCGGCGGATGCCCGGGCAGGCAGCTTATACTGTCAGGCGAAGGCGACACTGATGCCGGCGTTTTCGTTCTCGGAATGATAACCGGAGCGGCTTTCTCGCATAATTTCGCTATGGCCAGCTCACCCGCAGGAACAGGTCAGTTCGGTATGTGGGGAACTGTCATCGGACTTATATTTACATTCACTATAGCATTTACGATGACTATGAAAAGAAAATCGGTTTAAGGAGGATATGATGACTACAATAGATACAAGAGGGCTTTCATGCCCGCAGCCGGTAATACTTGTAACGAGAGAGCTTGCGGCAGGCAAAGGTTCATTCGAAGTTCTGACCGACAGTGAATGTTCTCTCGAGAATATTGCCAGACTGCTTGAGAGCAGGAATATTATGTTTGAAACTGAACAAAAGGATGATCATACGATTATTAAAGCTAAAAAAGTATAAATAATTATCCGTTACCGAATAAACCCGGACTTGTATTTTACCTGAATATTGTATATACTACTGTTCATGTTAAAGGAGCGGACATCATGACGAAGATTTCAAGGCTTAAAAACAATACTATCTATTTTGATAATTCCGCAACAAGCTTCCCGAAACCTCCGGCTGTTGTGGATTCGGTCGTTGAATATATGACACATGTCGGCGCGAATCCGGGAAGATCGGGACACAGGCTGGCGGCAGAGGCCGGAAATATAGTTTTTCAGGCCCGCAAAACTATCTCGGAATTTTTCGGAGTAAAAAGCCCGATGAATGTTATCTTCAGCTCAAACGCAACTGATTCTCTAAATCTTTCGGTCAAAGGCGTTCTGTGCCAGGATGACCATGTAATAACATCGTCTTTGGAACACAACAGCGTTATCAGACCTTTGAAAATGCTCGAAGAGAAAGGAATCATAAATATTACCATACTTCAGGGAAATGACATCGGTATAATATCTGAGAGCGAACTTGATGCAGCGAAAAAAAATAACACGAAAGCAGTAATTATTAATCACATGTCTAATGTAACAGGTATAGTTCAGCCTGTAAAAGAGATCGGGAAATGGTGTAAAAAAAATAATCTGATCTTTATTCTCGACTGTGCCCAATCCGCAGGAATTATTCCTGTTGATCTTAAAGCAGACAATATAGATATGATCGCATTTGCCGGACACAAAGGTCTTTACGGTCCTACCGGAACCGGAGGACTTATTATATCGGACTCTTTCGATGTAAAAAAAATGAGCCCGTTAAAAGAAGGCGGAACAGGAAGTATGTCCGACAAAACCGTACAGCCTAATTTTCTTCCGGACATGTATGAAAGCGGCACCCTCAATGTTGCAGGGATCGCAGGACTGGCAAAAGGTATCGAATTCTTAAATAATATGCCTGAGAAACTAAAAAGCGTTCAGCTTCACAAGAATACTCTTCAGAAGTATTTCATAGAAAAAGCTTTTAAAAGGATCGGCGGATTCAAAAGCTATTCGGCCCCATCGGGATTAGGAGTGGTTTCATTTACGATCGACGGGTTATCGGTATCTGAAATAACCCGGAAACTGTCAGACGATTTTGATATAATGGCCAGGCAGGGTCTTCATTGCTCGCCTTTAGCGCATAAGCGGATAGGAACTTTTCCAGAAGGTACAGTAAGATTCAGTTTCAGCGTATTCAACACGATAACAGAGGTGGACACAGCGCTTGAAGCCCTGAAGATGATCCGGGACGGGAAATAAATTGAAAAACAACTCGGTAATACTGTTCCATTCATCAAATTATGCCATGTGGGCGGTAGATGTGCTAAATAAGAATAATATCATTAATAAGCTTATCCCTGTTCCCCGCGATCTCAGCTCCGACTGCGGATACTGCGTTGAGATTGAATCAGATTCAATTCTCGAAGCTGAGGAAGTTCTTAAGCGTGAGATTATAGAGTTCGACAGAATAATCGAGCTTTAATAAACAGACTTAGATTATTTAATGATCGTATCAAGGTATATAACTGCAGTGGTCAGTACCCGATTTTGTCCATTAGACCTAAAAAACGAATCCCGCTAGTTTACAGTGCATCTTTAAGTTTTTGTTTCATACTGA
>CALMWI010000244.1 GCA_937873545.1 uncultured bacterium
TTTATAATCCTCCGCGTTCTGTGTTTTTGCAAGCACTGTTCCCTTTCGTGAAAAGAACTTCATCAGATTAGGCACTCTTCTGTGGTCGATATTTTTATCAGGCCGCGGTAAACCCCATATTTTCGGGTACAGATTAAAATCGGATAACATATCTTCATGAACTTCTTTTTGAAGATCTATCCCCAGTTTTCTGTATGCTCGAATAACCACATCCGTGCAGACACCTATATCGGCAGGCACATCACCGCCGGGATAAGGTATCTTTCTGTAAGATCCGTCATACCTGACTTTTTGATTTGTAAGCGAGAACGCAGAATCGGCGAGAACGGAATAAAAATCAGTTTGCGCATAAGCTATGGCTGCAAATAACAGAAAAGTATGTATCGCATATTTTTTCAATCAAATTACCCCCTGAAGGATTCGATCCCGAAAACATAAACGGTTATATTCTTCTGACCTTTTTTCAATAGTAATCCCGAATCTGCGCCGGATTTGAGATCCCTGCTTGCCGTAGCAGTCGAAATATTCTTAAAAAGCCGTATATAATCTTTTCTTGAAAATTCTATTGCACCGAATTTCTTTTTAGCAATACTTAACCTCTCATCACAGGACAATACTTTTGTTTCGTTGAGCAATATATTGTCAAGCTCAGAATCAATTATCCTGAGCATGAATTCAATGAACTTTGTCGATTTTCCTTCCCTATCGCAAGCAGAAAGAACATCGTAGTATTTTTGCTGTTTTTCTTTTATAATGCTTTCTATCGGAAGATACTCGAAAACAGGATATTTACTGCGCATGACCACAGTCTGCCAGAATCTGCCTATTCGCCCGTTCCCGTCCATAAACGGATGAATGAACTCCGTTTCATAATGAAATACGCAGCTTTTTAAAATAATCGCATCCCTGTCGCTTTTCAGATACTTGAACAGATCATTCATCAGATAGTAAACTCTGTCTCCTGGAGGGGCAATATGCATAACTTCCTCGCCTTTTACAACACCGACTGGACCGCTTCTGTACATCCCCGGATCTTCGATAAGATCTTTCATCAGTATAGAATGAGCCTTAAGAAATGAAACCGATGAGAAAGGATCGAACTCTTCTATCCTGCCATAAAGCTCAATAGCGTTTTTAACTTCAAGAATATCTTTTTTCGGGCCGGCGACCTTTTTATCGTCAAAGATAGCCGTAACATGATCAAGAGACAGAGTATTGCCTTCAATGGCAAGAGAAGATTGAACGGTCTTTATACGGTTTTCACGCCTGAGCTTGGGTGAAGGTCTGTCAAGATGCGAAGCGTTGATTTCACCAAGCTTCTCAGAAATCGAAGCGATCAGGTTCAAAATATCCGGTGTAATATCATAGGGCGGCTTCATTTTTCTCCAGTTACAGTTATGCTTATGATAGTATCATTTGATAGTATCACATATGTAATATAATGAAAAATACTTTATCAGGCAATATTTCAATTGGGGTTAATTAAATTCCGATCTTATATAAGTAATCGAAAAGCAGATAGCCTGACTCTTTTCGCGTACTTCATTTTTATTTACTCTCTGTTGAAAACATATTCCCCGCCGCTCACCTGAACATTCGGGGGATTATTTCCGTACTCAACGAACTTATCATAACCTTCCTTCAGATTCTTCCAGAAATCGTACCATTCTGAGTCTTTATGCTTTTCCAGATTTTCATCAGTCATCCTGAACGGAAAGATATGTACCCTGAAAAAACTCTGTCCGTTCCTGAAAGCTCCGTCCGCAAGAGCATAGATCTCTTCGATAAGAGGATCCGTCATCGCATAACATCCGATCGAGACCGTACTTCCATGAACCATAATTGCGCTCCCCGTGCGACTTTTGCTCCTGTCGTAAGCGTTCGGATATCCAATATTGAACGCAAGATGATAGTCGCTTAACGGATTAAGATTTTCAGGTTTAACGAAGTAAAATCCTTCCGGAGCCTTCCCGTCGCCCTGCCTGAGCTTAGGCCCAAGTCCTTCACTTCCGAAAGTATGAACCGCATATGTCTTGAACAGAACGAACTCCCCGCCTTTCTTCACCCACATCTCAAGCTCTTTCTCATCTTTGAAAATCCGGATAAAAATAGGAGAGCCGTAACTCAGAGCTTTATCGCCAAGTTCTTTCTCAAGTGCCGGCTTTACTCTGTCAACAGCGTCTTTCGATCGTGCGCTGGAAGGAATGGATCGTTCTGTTTTTGCGAACATCATAGAAAATATTCCCAGTAAAATTATTGTATAAACAACTTTCTTCATATCAATTTATCCCGAAGCCTAAATAATGATGCCATAACTGTAACCTGCTTTTCGTTCTTTTCAGTAATAACAGGATGATATTTCTGCCATATCCTGAGCGAGTATAAATTATCTTTATCAATATCGCTTCTGACCTCTTTTATACCTTCATTCTTTGCTAATTTCAGAACAAGCCTGAATGCTTCCGAGCAGACACCTTTATTCCTGAACTTACTGCCGATCCAGTAACCGACCCTTGCCGTCCCAGACTCTTTATCAATGTGGCTCAGGCTTATCATTCCGGCGAACTCATTACCATACCTGATCACATACTGCTCAGAATTCGTCTTTGCGCACCAGTCAGATACGAACTTATATTCTTCTTCCGGTGAAAATTCCTTCATTTCAAGACCGAGTTCTTTTCTTACGATATTGTCCGAACTGAAAAGTCTAACCATATCATGAGCACTTTCTATATTGAAAGCTTCAAGGTATATCATTTTATGATTTCTTCTTAATATGTGTAATCTGCTTTACTGCTTTGTCAAAATCATTCAAAGCGTATTTAGCATCTTCTAATCTTGACTGACGAAATCGGGTCGCCACACCGCTTTTAATTCTGTATCCGATTGAAATTATCATATCAAGGTTATAAAAATCCAATAATCTGCTTACATCTCTTTCGCCTTCTTTTCGAACTGTCAAATATTTTTTTACAGTTGCCTCCGGAACCAATTCATTCTCTTCATAAATGCTGTTTATATGATGACTTACATTCTGCTTTGAACTTTGAAATAATTCAGCCATCGCCTGCTGTGTCAGCCAGACAGTTTCATCCTGCAAACGAACATCAATCTTCAACTTCCCGTTTTCAGCTTCATACACAAGAAATTACTCAGTTTCGTATTGGAAAACTTTAAGTTGATCCGATTTTATTCTTGTGCTCAGGTTAAGCATCTCAACACCTACAACTTTACCTTCCGCATTAAAATCCAGTATTACTCCGGGTTCAACTTCCTCTGATTGGACAATTGACTTTTCGTCCAGTCTAAAATAAAGGGAATCATTATCTTTATCAACTTTTAGTCTCATATATTCCTCCCTGCTTTTCTGTCGTAAAATAGTGTTACGATTTTATTTGGATTAACATTTTTATTAATTATAACATGCAAAACTCTTTTGTCATTTTCGATTATACTCTTAAAACAATGAGTATTACCGTCGTCTCCAATGTGAATACGATCATATTCTTCAATTGCTCTGAAAACATAAACCTCGGAAATATTCCTTTCTTTAAGCATTTCTTTCGCATGATTTGAAAATACTATCCCGTTACTCATTTTGAAATTCTCATTTATTATTTTCAACTATTCAATATAACACATTTTTCGCCCGTTGTAAACTGTCCATATATTAAATCTTCAAGCATTTTTCTCGATCGTCAGTTTCTTACCCATAAATGATTTCATGAAATCCCCAAAGGATTTGTCAATGACCGAGTAAAATGACTTCGACAGTCTCACCGTGTGCAAGAGCAGGACAACCTTTAGCGGTTTTTTCAGCTTCGGCATCATTCTTCGCTTCGATGATATAGAATCCCGATATCTGAGAGTCCGTGCCTTCAAAAGGATTCTTTTTCGATCTCACGCACTTCCCTTTCTTTTCAAGCAGCACAGTATCCGCCGAACATCCGTCCCCGTCAAGGATCATACCCTTAGCTTCAAGCTCTTTCGAGAACTGAACATGATCTCCGATCACCTTTTTCTTTTCAGCCGGCGACATGGCCATAAAACCTGACTGATCTCCTCTCATCAGCAATAAATATCTGCTCATAATTTTTAACCCCTCTCTTTTTTGAATTCAGTTCCGCACTTAACACATTTCTTCTGATACCATCCGAACCTTTCGCCGCATTCGGGACAATTCCAGAGCTTAACCTGATCCGAGATCCATTTTTCTCTGCCTGATTTTTTTATATCTTCAAGATTGGCGATTATCGCTTCGGTATGAGGAAGAACTTTTTTATACTCTTCTATAGCACTTTTGAAAGCTTCTGTGATCTGACAGGGATACTCCGGGCAATCTGTACAGAATTCCACTCCCTTACCAATGGCACAAACTCTAATCTGACAGCCTTTACAGCCGACATAAACATCATCGGTCTTGCATCCGCGGCATCTTATCTCCCCTTCGCTTATATGATCCGTAAATTCCTTTGGAATATCTTCCCATTTTGCTTCGCTATTCGTGCTTAGTGATTTTTTGTACGCCAGCATTATTTCACAGGCGCCGCAGAAAAGACCGCAGTATGAATCTTCAATAAACTCTTTCATAACTATCTCCTGCATTTTCTTTACTTATATTTAAGCTATTTAATGCGTAAAATCAACTTAATTAAAAGAATAATTCATTTTCTTCCCTTTGAATAATTTTTTAACTAACATATTCAAAAGATCAGAACTTTTATCTTTTCTAATACTTCTTCGAGCTCAGAGTCGCTTACATTAGAAATCAATTCAGCATTTCTTGACATCCAGTCAAGGCTTTTGATGTGATCGCTTAAAATAACTCCGCTTATTTTCTTATTGCGGATTTTAACTTCAAAAGGGTAGCCTTTTTCCTTTGATGACAACGGACAGAATATTCCGAGACCTGTCTTTTCGTTGTATTCGGAAGGCGACAACACTATAGCGGGCCTTCTGCCTGACTGTTCATGCCCTGACTGAGGGGTAAAATCAAGCCAGACAAGATCGCCTTTCTGCGGAATGTAATGCTTTACCATGCTTCTTTACCCTCCGCTTTACCGAAATCGGTTTCTTCATGCTTATTTGATTCATCGATCTTTTCAAGAAGGTCGGAGAGTTTATATTTCTTTGGAGATATTACAATGTTTCCGTTAAGCTCTTGAACTTCTACAGAAGTACCGTCTTTAATATCAAGATCTTTAGCTATAATTTTGGGAATTATGAGTCCCAGACTGTTTCCCCATTTTTTTATAACCATCTGCATAAAAACACCTTCCGTTTATTTACAATAAGTTATACATTATATAACTCTTTGTCAAGAAATATTTCTGTCATTTATACTCGTTTAAAGTCTGATTGAAAGCTCAAGATGACCGACTTTATTGGCAAGCTGTTCCTGAGTCATACCTTTCTCAAGCCTTGCTTCAAGTATCATTGCCCCGACTTTAAAGTCCTCATATCCTTCCTCGAATTTATCTCTCTTGACGGTTCCGGTTTTACCGTATTGCTTATCTTTGAACTCATCAAGCG
>CALMWI010000245.1 GCA_937873545.1 uncultured bacterium
CTTTCGTAATTCTGGTCGTATTTGTTCATACTCTGATCGCGATAATCTACGGTAATTCATGGCTGGAGTCTTTCATAAGTTCCGTTGTGGCTTTCGGAATAATAAATCTGCTTCTTGCAGACAGAATATTCAAGCCTATTGAGGAATATTTAAGATCAGGAAAAGATGTGAAAGCTCTAAAAACCGCTGTATCAAAGCTTAATTACAATTCAACGCTCGCATTTCTCGAGTCGTCGGCAGTTTATATTCTCTTAAGGCTGTTCATGATATTTTCAGCTCAAGACCTGAGCAGCAGCGACAAGTATAATATTTTCTTTGCCTTTGTAAACAGGTATGTGGTTCTGGCTGCTTTCGTAACCTATGTTATTGTATCTTACTTCACAGTTGAACTTAAAAAATATTTTTATGAAAAAGAGGGGCTGATCTTCCATGCGAAGTCTGAAAGGCTGATGATAAAGATGGCGATCGCTTTTGCGATATTACTTATCTCCCCGCTTATAGATATTTATTACATACTTTATTACAGCGGAAAATGGCATCTATTCGTCAGATTGTTCACAGACAAAGATACTTCTCTTGTCAGCACACTGCTTATACTTCTTCTTGCCGTAGTAATCTCAGCAGCGATATTTTCAAAAGAGATTTACAGAGGGTTTAAAGAGCTCGCATCGTCTTTTGAAAGAGTGCGGAACGGAAATTACGGGTATCAGGCGGTTGTCCTTACTAATGATGAGTTCGGTGTGCTTGCGGATGACTTCAATCAGATGTCGAAGGGGCTTGAGGAAAGGGAGTTCATCAGAGACACTTTCGGAAAGTATATTGCGCCCGAGATAGCCGCCGAAGTGATCGGTAAAAGATTAAATCTTTCCGGAGAGCTGAGAAATACGACGATCCTGTTTACAGATATTGCCGACTACACTTCGATCTCAGAGAAAATGACGCCTGAAGAACTCGTAAAAATGCTTAACGAGTATTTTTCTTTCATGATCGGGATAATTCAGACGAACAAAGGCGTGGTGAACAAATTCATAGGCGATTCCGTGATGGCGGTATTTAATGCTCCGGTGAAAGATGAAGAACATGCGGATAATGCCCTTAAAGCAGCAGTCGAGATCATAAAAGGAAGCGAGGATATTAAATTCAACGGTATTAAGATAAGAACCAGGATCGGGATAAATACAGGTGACGTTCTTGTCGGAAACATAGGCGCGACCGACCGGCTCGAATATACTGTCATTGGCGACGGGGTCAATCTTGCGTCAAGGCTGGAACAGCTCAATAAAAACTACGGTTCAAATATAATGATCGGCGAGAGGACGAAGGAACTTTTAAAATCAGAATATAAGCTTGATAAAATAACCGGCGTTCAGATCAAAGGCAAAAAGGAAGATCAGACGGTTTACAAAGTAAATTTATAATTAAGGAAAGTGAAAGTTGAAAATGAATAAGATCGCGAAATTATCTATATTTGTATGTTTAACTGCGGTACTATATTCCTCGCCTTTCGAACTGGGCCTGGAATTCGGCTCGCCTACGGGTATTTCCGCCAAGTTATGGCTTGATCAGAAGTCCGCACTGGATTTCGGGCTGGGAATTACGGGAGACAGACACGACGACAGGTATTATGACGATCAGAGACTGCATCTGCATGCGGATTATCAGCTTCACAGGTTCGATCTTCTGCCTGTTGATCAGGGAAGGCTCGGCCTGTATTACGGTTTGGGATTAAGGCTTGTTTCGGGAGATGATTCCGAACTCGGAGTAAGGATCCCTCTGGGAGCCCAGTATGATTTTTCATCAGCTCCGGTCTCAATATTTCTCGAACTCACCCCGGTAGTAGAGATAACTGATCCCGGAATAGATATTGATCCTGCACTCGGCGTCAGGTATGTTTTCGGAAAAAGATCAGGCGGCTCAAAAGGTTCATCAAAAAAAGCGGCTAAAGAAAATAAAAAAAACGAAGAACAGGACGATGAAGACGAAGAGAAGCCTAAAGTAAAAATGCAGTGGTAGAAGATGAAGGATCCAAAAGACAGTTCCGGTAAAAAATATTTCGGGCTCGACAGGAATGTGTTTTACACAGGACTGACAAGCTTTTTTACCGATACATCAACAAAGATGCTCTACAGCGTGATGCCGTTATTCCTTTTATCTATCGGGGCTTCAAAAACAAGTATATCGCTGATCGAAGGGATCGCGGAAAGCACGGCTTCGCTGTTCAAGGCTCTTTCAGGAATGTGGAGCGATAAAATAGGCAGAAATAAGCCTTTTATGATAATAGGTTACGGCGCAACAGCCATAATAACACCGCTTTATGCTTTTGCCCGACTCCCTGTTCATGTTCTGTATCTTCGATTCACCGAGCGTGTTGGAAAGGGAATGAGGGCAGCGCCGAGGGACAGCCTTATAAGCGCATCAATAAAAGGGAATCATACCGGGAAAAATTTCGGGTTCCACAAGGCTATGGATAATTCGGGAGCGATAATAGGACCGCTATCAGCCTTCCTGCTTCTTTACTTTTTCCCTTTAAACTACACCAATATTTTCTTAATAGCTACGATACCTGCCGTGCTGGGCGTTCTCACGATAATTTTCATGATCAAAGAATCTCATCCGGATAAAGAAAGAAAAATTAATAAAGTCAGCCTGAAACAGTTTCCGGGCAAGTTCTGGTTCTATCTTACCATAATTTTTATCTTTTCTCTGGGGAACTCTACAGATGCCCTGCTTCTCGTTAAAACTTCGGAGACAGGTATCAACCCTTCTTATGTGCCTTTCATTTACATGATATTCAATACTGTTTCGGTACTTTTTGCAATTCCGATCGGTAAATTATCAGACCGTAAAGGCAGAGGCATCATGATAATCTGCGGCTATCTTGTTTATGCGGCGGTTTATTTTTTGTTCGGTCACTTCAACAGCGTCAGTATTTTCATAATGCTTTTCATGTTCTACGGACTGTACAGCGCGCTTGCCGACGGGAGCCAGAAATCGCTTTTATCTGATATAGTATCAAAGGATATGAAAGGAACAGGGTTCGGAATATATCACGCAATTATCGGCATCACCCTGCTTCCCGCAAGCGTCATCGCAGGCTATTTATACGACAATGTGAATTCAAACGCGCCTTTCTATTTCGGCGCGGCTATGTCTTTAACAGCCGCGGTTCTTATGATCGTCTTCATGCTGAAGTACAGGACAAGGAGCAGTTAAAATGACTTCAAAAATAATCACTCTTCATGACAAGGCTGAGATATTTTCATATCTGAACAGGAATCCTGCACTTCATGTTTATTCTATCGGTGATCTTGACGATTTTTATTTTCCGCACACTATATGGTATGCAAAAGTCGTTGACGGTTCAATATCCGCGCTCATACTTAATTATATCGGCATGAATCCGCCGACCATCATAAGTTTTACAGATACGGACAGAGATGAAACGATTTCGCTTATCGAAGGCATAAAACCTCTGCTGCCAAAGGAGTTCAATGCGCACTTTTCCCCCGGCCTTATAGATGTTATAGGCAGAGAAAAGATAAATAAAGATTACGGCACGCATTTCAGAATGGTTCTTAAGAAAGCTCCAAATGAAATAAATAATCCGGGTTTTCAGGTCAGGATCGTAACAAAGACAGATCTGCCTGAAATAACCGCATTTTATGAAATAAACTATCCCGATAACTGGTTCGATCCCCGAATGCTTGAAACCGGTAAATTCTACGGCTGTTTTGATAACGGCAGGCTTGTCGGGATCGCAGGGATCCATGTTTATTCACCGCAATATAAAGTGGCGGCTGCCGGCAGTATTTCAACTGCTGTTACTCACAGAGGCAGATCGATCTGCAAGATACTTACTTCTGCTCTCAGTAAGGACCTGCTCAAAACCGTTGATGTAATAGGTCTTAATGTCAACTCCTATAACGAGCCTGCGATCAGAGCTTACAAAGCTGTCGGGTTTGAAATCTACTCCGAATATGAAGAATATCTCGTAAAGCTATAACTTATAAATCATAACAAATATTATTTTAATAAACTGTTGTTTTTGCGTGAAATTGTTGTATATTAAAACAGAAATAATATTTTATGTTTGAAAAAGAAAAGAAAGTGAGGTGCACTATGAGAAAAGTTTTAGCATTAGTTATTTTGGCTATATTTTCGCTATCTGCGGAAGTACTTGTTTCGGACGATTTCGAATCCGGAACGGGGAACTGGACATTGACGGGCAACTGGGGACTTGAAGAAGGAACTTCTGTTTCGGGAACGCATTTTTTAACCGAAAGCCCTACAGGGAATTATACCACTAATGAAACTTCATCTGCTACATGGAAAAATCCTGTCGATCTGTCAACTTATAACGACGCAAATGTCAGCTTTTGGATCAAATCTAACATTGAAGAGGATTTTGATTACATGTTTTTTGAAGTTTCAGATGATAACGGTGCTTATTGGAGAAGATTAAAAACATGGACAGGAGAGACCACTGACTGGCAAAAAGAGGTTATTTCGGTAGGTCTGTATGTCGGCTATACGAATGTTACATTCAGATTTCTTTTTGAATCTGATCTTGCGATTGAAGCCGACGGAATGCATATAGATGATTTTATAATTGAAGCGTATAATTTCCCAAATACAGGACCTTACATTTACTATCCGAACGCTCCTGAGAACTACGAAGGCACTTTGAATGATTTTGATAGCAGTGTCCAAGTTACAGATACTGACGGTGTAGATTCTGTATGGGTGGAATATTCTATAGATTTCTCTGATACAGTTTTTAAGGTAAGTGCGATAAATACATCTGAAGATTTGTGGGAATTCACGATCCCTAACTACGGTCCGGGAAGTCAGATAGATTTCCACATTGGTGCACAGGATGCTTCAGAGGAACATATGGAAAGCAATACTCTAGGATATTACTACATTAGTGGGGAGCATAGAGTTTATGATTCGGGTATTACAAGTTACTACAAACTCATTGAGAATGATCAGGCAATGGCAGTAAGGATTTCTCCTAAAGTATTTGCACCTACCGGACTCGTGTTTGCTTTGATCAGAAACTATAGAGATATTGATCATATTTCTGCTGATATGTAATTTCTTGTCTGGGCTGATTACTTTGGAGTACGCGGTTAGGTTATAATCTATCCGTTTACTGTTTGTCCGGAGG
>CALMWI010000246.1 GCA_937873545.1 uncultured bacterium
TGATTCATGAATATGACTTTTTTCGATTTTGATCTGGCATTAAAATGAGACATGTCGTTATATATGTCAGTTTCCACTCCTAGAAGATCAGGCCATCCTTCTCTGTGAAGAATAGGCCATCCGTACTCCCTTTCCATCCTTGTTACATCGGCTGACGGTCTGCCTGTTCCTATTAGTGACGAAAGGAGAATATAGAATCCGGTCATGGAATTTTCTGCAAAATGCTCATCCAGCTCTTCTAAAAGCATGATGTCGCGCCATAATCCCTTGCTTGATACAAGCCGGGTAACATGGGAAAAAACAACATCGGGTTCATAGTTAAGAAGAGTTTTACAATATTTGCTTAAAACAGCTTTGCTGTGAATTTTATTTTCAAAACTTATTTTTTTAAGTGATATTCCGTTATAAACAACGGCAACTTTTTTTGGTTCGATATTCGGATTCAAGAACTTTATCTCATCCGCTATCAGATCGCTTACCGCAAATATATGATCCACATGTTCCGTTCTCTTAACGAGCTCGTTCCTGTAGTACGAAGATTTGTCTCCGAAAACAGCTTCCATCGATTTGCCGTCGATCTCTTTATTTCTTATTATACCGTAGAAGCTGATATCGTGTCCCGGATGATTTTCAACAATGCTTCTTGCCGTTGAAACTTCATGCGCGTAGAAAATCGTTTTATCATTCCTTTTTTTGCTTCTGTCTCTTTCTGCGATCACTTTTAATACGGAAGCCATGCCCATATATTCATGCGAAAAATGGAAAAGGAAATCGTCTTTTGAGGTCAGCGCATTTAAAATCTCTATATAAGGCACGGCAATTCGGAGATACTGCTCATAATCCCAGTCGTTATACCTGTCTGACTGGATCCTGAAATTCTCCCACAGCATAAATTTAAATTTATCGACATTTTCCGTCTTCATGTTATTGATATGTACAAGTATAGTTTCAGTTTCGCAGAAATTGTTCGGATTCGTTTCATTCGGGATTATTCTTTTTCCGTAAACGATGCCTACTCCGTATTTTTTTTCTATCGGCGAGAAAATGTGGGCGTATTTCTCTGTATCATAATTATCTATGCCCGAATACAGAACAACTCCGTCTTTTCCGAGTCTTGTAGTCGGAGAGCCGTCAGAATTGAAAAGCGGACCGTAAAGTATATTCCGGTCAAAAAAATGGTTGTATGAATTTGCTGTAAGAAGACCGGCGATAACTGAACCTATTCCGCCTATTTTCTGCACTGCTTCATGTGTGATGTGAATTCCTATTTTCATTGCGATCCCTGAAATTTATACACTCTCTCAACTTACTTCTGAAAATAAATATAACAAATCAAAGTAATATTTACAATATATATAAGTTAGAATTTCGTTAAATTTTCGGAAAATAAAAAAGGAGGGAAAAATCCCTCCCGGAAAACAGCGGTTTGGAAAGCTGTTATTTTAATTCTTCTTTTAATCTCTGGATGTGACCTCTTCCGAGTGCTTTTACTTCGCAGCCGAGTTTAAGGTACTCTTTTATCTTTTCATCCGTTAAAATTCCGAAGCAGTCTATTACAGCTATAGGTCCGCCTGCGTATTTGACTATCTGTTTCGGGTTAAGGTCCATATATTCGCTGTGCGGAACGGCAAGTATGAGCGCCTGAATACCTTTCATTTCTTTTTTGAGGTCTTTTCCGACTGTTAATTTTTTGAGGTCATCCTGGTTCCTGAAAAACCTGGCCCAAGAGTGACCGGGAGCAGGATAAGTATCCTGCGATTCGAATTCATACCAGTGTTCAACATACGGATCGTGAACTCTCAGTTCAGCTCCCATTTCGGTAAGCTTTCTTATCACAAGCTCGGAACCTGAGTATCTGGTGTCGCCTACATCCTGACGGTAGCTTGCTCCGCATAATAAAACTTTTGAACTAGCAATTGTTTTGTTCATTTCTTTGAGCGCATCTCTTGTTAATTCCGCCGCGTGAAGCGCTCTTGTATCGTTGATGTCTATTGCTGTCGGAGTGATCTTGAAGACAGAATCTCCGTCGTCGAATCCGAGAATATGTTTATAAGACCAGTAACCGAGTCCGCCGTCTTTAGGCAGGCAGTATCCGCCTATTCCCGGTCCGGGGAATATCATATTGCTGTGGGTCGGGCGCATTTTGATCGCTTTGATCACTTTGATAATATCAACACCGTTCCTTTCTGCGAATATACTCCACTCGTTAAGATATGCCAGGATCGTTGCTCTGTAAGAATTTTCTACGATCTTTGTCGTTTCAGATTCTATCGGTCTGTCCATCACTGTAAGAGGGAATTTTTTTGTGTTCAATACTTCATGGAGGAATTTCTCGACTCTTGTTCTTGCTTCTTTATTGCAGCCCGAACATACTCTCCAGAAATCCCTTATACTGGCTACATATTCTTTGCCCGGCATAACCCTTTCAAAACTGTGTGAGAGAAGAGGAGTTTCTTTAAGACCTCTTTTTGCGAACTCCTTTTTTAAGATCGGCCAAGCGACAAACTCCGTTGTTCCGGGCGCAACCGTGGTTTCAATTAGAACCAGACAATTCGGCTGAATATACTCGCCGATCGTTTTCATAGTCGCTTCAAGCGCGGCCATATCAGCTTCGCCTGTTTTCATATTGCCGAGATCATGTTTTGAAAAGTCGCACTGAACATCAACTACCACGCAGTCAGCCAGACCCAGACATTCGCTGTTAAATGTTGCAACCAGAGTTTTCTCTTTATTGACGCATCTTGTGATGAGTTCGTCAACTTCGGGGTCTTCAGCTTTTACTGGAGATTCCCCTCTGTTAAGCATAGGTATTTTCCAATAGCTTCTCGGACTCGGTCTCTGGCACCCGATAACAAATTTGGAATATTTTCCTTTAGCGTTCTTTGTGTCGGCTACGATCGCAGCCATTACTGCACCGACAAATCCGACACCCATTACTACGACGATCTCTTTGCCTTCTTTTCTCGCTTTTTCTGCAAGTTTCTCAAGCCTTTTTAATTCCTTGGCATAATCCTCTTTAGCCGGTATCGGGAATTTTTCGCCTGACGGACTTACGGAATATTGCACTTTTTCCTTCATTTTCTACTCCCTCTATTTCAAATAATAAAGTAAACAAAGTTTAAATGTAAACTTTAGGATTCATTCTGTCAACGAAATATGAAATTTATTTTTTGTAGCCTTTAGGATTGAGTTTCTGCCATTTCCAGGCCGAGCTGACCATTTCATCAAGTCCCAGTTCCGCTTTATAACCGAGTTCTTTTTCGGCTTTTGCCGGATCGGCAAGTACTTCAGCCACATCTCCAGGGCGTCTGGGTCCGACAACGAACGGAACATCGTGTCCGCAGGCTTTGCTGAAAGCACGGATCATTTCGAGAACCGAATAGCCTCTGCCTGTGCCTATATTATAAATGAAAGTTCCTGAATTGTTCTTTAATTTTTCAATTGCTTTTACATGTGCTTTTGCAAGGTCAACGACATGGATATAGTCTCTTACGCCTGTTCCGTCGGGAGTATTCCAGTCATTGCCGAATACGACCACTTTCTCTCTTATTCCGGCGGCGACCTGGCTTACGAAAGGCAGAAGATTGTTCGGATATTCCGGATCTTCTCCGATAAGTCCCGAATCATGAGCTCCGACAGGGTTGAAATATCTTAAAATGACAACATTCCAGCCGTAAGCTTTAGCGGCGTCGAGTAGTATCTGTTCCATCATTGCCTTAGTGTGACCATAGGGATTAGTAGCGTGAACCGGTGCGTCTTCTTTTACAGGGATCTCAGCAGGATCACCGTAAACGGTAGCTGATGAGCTGAATACGAAATTTTTCACGCCGTGATCTTTCATGGCTTTATACAGGTTCAGTGAACCGGAAATATTGTTCTCATAATATTCAAGAGGTTTTTCAACTGATTCTCCGACAGCTTTTAGAGCTGCGAAATGAATAACCGCGTAAATATCTTTTTCGGCTTGAAAAACTTTGTCAATAGCGTCAAAATCTCTCAGGTCGGCTTCATAGAACTTTACTTTCTTCCCTGCGATCTTTTCTACTCTGGCTATGCTTTCATAGACGGAATTACAGAAATTGTCCACAAGGACGAGCTCGTAATTTTCTTTAAGCAGTTCGACATTAGTATGGGAGGCTATATAGCCCGCTCCGCCGGTGATCAGGATTTTCATTTACATCTCCGTGAATTTTAATGATTCAAGTCTAAAATTAACGAAAAGTTCAATTTTAGTCAATTTAAATGTACCGAATATCTTATATCGCCGGCCAAAAGTCGATTTCCGGCCTTACAGTATTTTATTAACGGCAAAAAACACTCAAGGCTAAATCGGAAATCGCTTTACGGTCGGCTACAATAAGATATTCGGAGTTATATAACTTAAAAAATATTAGTTGCTACAATGATATGAAATCATTAATTTTAATGCAATAATCCGGGAAATGAGAGATGGGGTTTTACGACGGCGGGATACGGTTCGAGTGCAAAAAATGCGGGAACTGCTGCAATGTGCAGGGTTATGTGTTCATTTTCCCTCAGGACTTAGACAGGCTTGTCGAGAAGTCAGGGTTTACGCTTGACGAGCTTCAGAGGACATATCTCTCGACCGTTGACGGATACACTGTATTTCGTGACGCGGGCAGCGGAGCCTGCATTTTCTGGGATCCGATCGTAAAAGGCTGTAAAATATATGAAGCGAGACCGACCCAGTGCAGAACTTATCCCTTCTGGAAAACTCTGCTTTACAAAAAAGCAAAATGGGATGAAGAAACCAAAACATGCCCCGGAATAGGATCGGGAAGGCTATATACATTTGAAGAAATTGAAAAATTAAAAAATAAATTATAACAGAGGGAGTGAGAAATGGGAAAGAGGATAGTGGTAAGGGCGAAAGTTCTATATAACGGCAAAACGAAACTGTACGAGCAGAATATAATCGTCGAGGACGGAAAGATCATCGAGATAACAAAAAAGAGTGAAAAAGCGGATTATGAAGGCTATGTGACTCCCGCATTCATTGACGCGCATTCGCATATCGGAATGTTCAGGGACGGCGAGCCGGCAGGCGAAAGCGAAGGCAACGACATTTCAGATCAGTTCATGCCTTTAAACGACCCTCTGAACAGCATATATTACGACGACAGGGCATTTAAGGACGCGGTTGATTTCGGCGTGCTTTATTCGTGCGTGGTTCCGGGCAGCGGGAACCTGATCGGCGGAAGAGCGATGATAATAAAGAATTTCGCTGAAAATACAAAAGAAGCCCTTTTGAAGGATTACGGCTACAAAATGGCATTAGGCTTCAATCCGCGTTCTACTGGCGACTGGAGAGGTAAAAGACCTAACACGAGGATGGGCGTTTACTCAATGCTGGAAGAAAAATTCGATACGGTTCTCGCTAAACAAGAAAAAGCTGAGATCGCAAGGGATAAAAAAATAAGCGAGATCGAAAAGAAAAAAACCGGAAAAGATAAACTATCAGCTAAGGAATACGCAGAACAGAAAAAACAGGCTCTGCGCGAATACGAATTAGAGTTTACGCCGGAGGACAGAGCAATCCTGGAGATACTTTCGGGCAAGGTGACGGCGAAGATCCATGTTCATAAAGAAGACGATGTCCTTTATCTGATCAAACTTGTTAAAAAGTACGGAATAAAAGCAACTGCCGATCATACCTGCGATGTTTTCCACAAAGAGATATTCGACGAGCTGGGAAAAGCCGGAATACCTGTGGTATTCGGACCGCTGGGAGGGGTGGGTGAGAAAGTCGAACTTGCCCATGCCTATTATCAGAACGCGGAGCTGTTAATGAGATCTAAAGCCGAATACGGTCTTATGACTGATCATCCTGTAATATGGACGCCTCATCTCAGGGACAGTCTCAAATTCTTCCTTATACACGGAATGAAAGATGAGGAAGCTATATCGGTCGTTACTTATAAGAACGCGAAAATCCTCGGCATTGACGATATCTTAGGAACTGTAGAGAAAGGAAAGATCGC
>CALMWI010000247.1 GCA_937873545.1 uncultured bacterium
TTATAGGGATCCTGCTTCTGTCGGTTAAAGTAAGTAACGCACAGGATTCATCATTGTCATACACCCATCTTCAGGCTGTAGCTCATTTAATCGATCCTCTTTTTATGAAAGCTGCTTTTCTGCTTTTAGTGACCGGTTACAGCATCAAAATGAATATTTTTCCGCTTTATCCGGCCACTGTTGACGCGAAGACCATAGCTCCGTTCCCTGTAAACGCCCTCACTTCAACAGCTGTATTGAACGGCGGATTTGTCGCTATCTTCAGGCTTTATTGTATAATTTCCGGAACAGAGTCATCAGTCTGGGCTAACCGCGTTCTGCTTATAATAGGGATGACCAGTCTTGTTATCATGTCCGTTCAGCTTTTCAAAGTTAAACGGTTCAGCAGGATGTTCGCTTATTCAAGTATGGAACATATGGCTCTTGTAATAATAGCTATATCACTGGGAAAGCCGGGACTGTATGCGGCCATTCTTCATATTATGCTTCACTCGATTGCAAAAACAGGCATATTCTTACATTATGGGCAGATCAGGGCTTATTATCTGAGCGGATGGATCCATGACTCCGGCGACTATATGAAGCAGAACGGATTCAGCGCGCTTGTTTATCTGCTCGGTTTGATGACCGCGACAGCAGTGCCTCCGTCAGGTTTATTCGTAAGCGAATATCTTATCCTGAGAGCTCTTTTTTCTGAAGGTTACAGTTACATAGCTATAGCTATAATTGTTTTGCTTTCGGTGGTCATGTTTGTGATCTTTAAATATTCTATGCAGCTGCTTTACGGAAAACTGCCGGATAATTTCCAGAAAGATAAGACGACAATCAATAAGTACGAGCCTGTTTCGCAGATCATTCTGTTCGGACTGGTTTTCTACATAGCTTATTTTACGCCAGGTTTTATTAAAGAACTTATGAATTCGATCGTGCAAAACTTAAATTAGAGAATTATGACTTATAAAAATCAAAATATCTGCAGTATAAAGAACAATTCGGTAACCGGTCTGAATAAGATACCGGTTTACTCTTACGCGGACTTCAGCTCGTTGATCGTAAATCTTCTATCCAAAGATGAAAATCACTGCGTAAATTACTTCGCTTTTCCCGATAAGAACGGTCTGAAATTCATCGCCGCTATAGCTGATGATAAAGCAGGCGATATCATTCTATTGTCGCATTTCTTAGCTGCTTCTGAACCTAAACAGCTGAATTCGCTGACCCCGAGAGTTACTGCTCTGCACATTTTCGAGCGCGAAATTTTTGAAAATTATGGTATAGCTTTCAAAGATCACCCATGGCTGAAACCTGTGCGTTTTCCGCACGACAGATTTGACCGTAATATGAAAGTGAACGATTATCCGTTTTATAAGATCAACAGCCATGAACTCCATGAAGTCGGTGTCGGTCCCGTACATGCCGGTATAATTGAGCCCGGACATTTCAGGTTCATCTGCAACGGTGAAAATGTACTTCACCTTGAGATCCATCTCGGATGGCAGCACCGCGGTGTTGAAGCTCTGATGCTCGAGAAACAGCAGCTTCTCCAGCGTGTAATTCTTTCTGAATCGATAGCCGGAGATACAGTTGTCGGTCACAGCCTTGCGTTCGCCCAGCTTATGGAGTCTTTTGGAGATATCAAAATAAGCGAACAGCTAATGGTAGAACGGGCTATAGCGCTTGAACTTGAACGAATAGCGATTCATG
>CALMWI010000248.1 GCA_937873545.1 uncultured bacterium
TACTGCCTACGCAGGACGATGACTGGTCAGGAAGAGAAGCCGGTGTTTATTGCCAGACTATCTGGGATTTATCGGCTCTTGTGGTCGGTATCAATACGAACTATTCAATCCTGTCATTACCGGTACTTGAAGATCCCGGAACAAAATATAACCTTCAGTTCTTCTGGGGTGCAGGCGTGCTGAATAGTAACTTAATAGCTCCAATCAAGATGTATGAAGCTTAATGAAAGAAATTAAAAAAATAGTGAGGTCAGAAATGGCAAAAGATGAAAAAACCGTACTTCAAATAATTTGGAAAGAAGACGGAAAAAGATACGCAAAATATTCAGACGGAACAGAAGCGGAAAAACCGCCTAAAAAAGGTTACGGAGCTGAGAATATCAAAAGACAGGCAGAAGCAAAGAAAAAATAAAACAGGAAAAGGGCAGGTTTAACCGCCTGCCCTTAATTTTATGCTTACATCTTTAATAACACACATAGAAACAGAAATCAGGTCATATATGCCTGAAAAAGAAGGTTATAGAATAATTGTAAACGGACTTGATGAACATGAATGCAACCGAGACTTTGAAGATTATAAGGGCAACTCATCGATGTTAGAATGGATTTATAAGTTTTCAGTTGAGGTTTTATACACACAGGGACAGAATAATAAAATGACAAGAACCGCTTTTGATACTGCTATGGAGTTATACAGAAAGGCAGTAGCGGGAGTGTACGCGAAACAGTCAAGAGTAACGATAAGCGGCGAGACAGGAGAGGATGTCTGGATTAACAACTTTACAAATTACAAACGCGATACTGAAGATAAGAATTTTAGATATACATTCGATTTAGAATATAAACATATTGAACTATATTGAGGTGATGAATGGCTGATCCGGTAATAACAGTTGACGATGTAATAGAACATAATTATATAGAACAAGACTGCACTTATAGAGATTTACTCCAGAGAATGCTTGTCTTTGCACAATCTAAAGTGAATACTGACCTTAACAACGCTTATAATTCAACAAATCATGGAGTTCAGGCGGAATACAGGGCGGCTGTTTGTACTTATACATGGTATCTGACAATTCCGAAAGTAAATCTTTTCTCTCTGGAAGGTATCGGCAACCTTAAACAAGAGACAGTTG
Organism: uncultured bacterium; assembly: GCA_937873545.1. Taxonomy (GTDB): domain Bacteria; phylum UBA4055; class UBA4055; order UBA4055; family UBA4055; genus UBA12480. The sequence continues at coordinate 1,140 of CALMWI010000248.1, forward strand.
ATAAGGTATATCTCAATAAATCAGATACAAAAGAAGTCAGAAATATGCTTTTAGATGAGTTCAACGGTTATATGTCAACAATCAAAAAAGCTATGGAAGATTACGGAACGGATTTAGATGAGGTCGAAGGATCGGCAACTATCGGCAATTTACAATTCGTTTCAATAGGCGGTAATGAAGATTATAAAACATATTACGGTGAAGGTCTTGAAAATAATGATGACAAATTAAGGGAGCTTAATGATGACGAGCCGAGCAGCGAAATATAATAAAATAGCAAGGATAGAAAAAGCTGATTTTAGAACTGTATTCGGGAAC
>CALMWI010000249.1 GCA_937873545.1 uncultured bacterium
TTAAGTTCGTGAATGTAGAGTTTAACTGACGAAGGAGCATCGATCTCAAAATAATCGTTCAGATATGAAGCATAGCTTTCAAAAGAATACGAGTCAAAATAATTGTTCTCCATGACTATTTTCTTAGAAATTGAGCGTGATCTTTCATAAATTATATCTCCGGTCTCAATATCGGGGATCTCTCCGGAATAATATTTCGAATCGTTAGAATAAATGTTGCTCCAGCCCGGCGCGTCCTGTTTTTTCAACAGAACTTTCGGATCGAAGCTGATTATCTTGCCGTCTGATTTGATCAGTTTTATATTTTCAACGATAAGAGAATCATAATTCAGATCCTCGCTGAAGAACGTCATATTGTTCCTTTTACCTTCATCGTTAAGTATCTTTCTGTAGCTTTCGTTAAGGCTGTTCGACAAGCATTTGCCATCAAGCCGGACGATCCTGTTGCTCAGGTAAACTTCGTTGCTTGTGGGAAAATCATCCTGAGATGTGTTTTTTAGCATTTCGACCGCCTTTTCAAACGGAATGTACTCGGCTTTCAGAATTGCAAATACAGAAAGTGTAAGCAGTATCAGAATTTTCTTGATCTTCATGATATTTCCTTAATTATTTTTATTACTGGCCGGAAACGAACTTCAAGGCTTCTTCAGGTGTGTATTTGATCTCTGAATCCGCATCGGTAATTACTCCGTTATCCAGATAGAATATGTGATTCTTACCTTCAGATTCAACATATAATGATGCCGGGCAGAGGTCTTCGTTGTTTTCCGGAAAAACTTCTTCGACCGCTCTGTAAAGAATAAAGATACCCAGCATGTCGTCAGGTCCGTATTCTCCGAGTTCAAGTTCGTCATAGCTTCCGTTAGCCTTCAGATCGGCAGTAAGACCCTGTACTGATACTTTAAATGTTCTTGCCATTTACGACTCCGAAATTAATTTATATCAAATTACATTATTTATTTATGATTTAAAAGAAAAATCATATATTTATTTTGAGGATCTCGTTCCAGTCGGTCGTGTAATGCGGCGAAACGAACTCCCGTCTCATCGCCCATTTCTTTTTAATGCCCGCGCTTGCGATAAAAAGCGTATTGTCGCCCCATTTTCTGTTGATAGAATCGAGAACAATATCAACTGCAGGATCAGATCTTTCGGGTGTGAACAGGTTGTATTGAACTGAACCGTTCGGGACTATGCCGTCAAGGAGAACGCCGGCTTTTTTGTACCTGAAGCCTTTTCTGAAGATCCTTTCGAGCACTTTCAATCCGTATTCGGTGAGTTCCAGACTCGATGATGTAGGATAGGGGAGTTTGTATGTCATGCTCCCGTTGTACTGTGGTTCATCATCTTTGAACCTGTCCGTAAGTATGAAAAC
>CALMWI010000250.1 GCA_937873545.1 uncultured bacterium
AGATTTAGTCCGTAAATCGAATCAGCTTTCGATTGAAAATGATCAATAAACCTTTTAATTATCTCGCTCTCATTAAGACTTTGCATTCTAATCCTTGTTCATTCTTAAAAATGCAGGCACTTCATAATCGTCATGCCGGAATTTTCCGTTCTTCATGACAGCAGCAAGTTCATTTTCCGGATCTGCAGCTTTAATATCCTTGATTGAACCCATTTTTTCGTATTCTGTTCTCTTATCCTTCTTCATGCCCGAATCAAAACCTGTAGCTATGACAGTCACTCTTACTTTATCTCTCATATCATTATCCGTAACCACCCCGAAAATGACATTTACATCCGTAGTTCCGGCTGCGTCATAGATAAGCTCCATAGCCTGGTCCACCTCGAAAAGCGACAGCTCCTCGTTCGCGCATATATTCACAAGGATCCCTTTTGCGCCTTTTATATCGATATTTTCCAGAAGAGCGCTCTGAATAGCTGTCTGGGCAGCTTCGATACATGCGTGCTCGCCTTCGGCTTCCCCGACGCCCATCATGGCATCGCCCATGCCTTTCATTATCGTTTTAATATCGGCGAAATCAAGATTTATCAGACCTCTGACGGTAATCAGGTCGGCTATGCCTCTGACAGCCTTATAGAGAACTTCATCCACCTGAAGGAACGCTTTTTTAATTGAAGTAGTAGGATCTGTCGTTGACTGAGCGAGCCTCTGATTATGAACGATTATCAGCGCGTCAACATTCTCTTTTAATTTCTGAATACCTTTCTCCGCGTTAGCATACCTTTTTAAGCCCTCGAATTTGAACGGTTTTGTAACTATAGCTACCGTCAGAATACCGAGTTCTGCAGTTATATCTGACAAAACTCCCGCCGCTCCTGTTCCGGTCCCGCCTCCCATTCCTGCAGCTATAAATACCATATCGGCATCAGAAAGTATGTTCACCATCTTTTCCCTGTCCTCTTCCATTGCCTGACGGCCAATATCGGGATTCGCACCCGCTCCGAGCCCTTTTGTGGTCGCAGTGACTATTTGTATCTTTGTATTGGCTTTGGACAACTGAAGAGCCTGCGCGTCCGTATTCAAAGCTATGAATTCGACGCCCTTAAGTCCCATGTCTATCATGCTGTCCACTGCATTGCAGCCTCCCCCGCCGACACCGAGGACTTTGATCTTCGCGCTCCCTTTGATCTCGTTGTCGAATTCAAAAACCATAGTTGACATATATCCTCCGATTATATTTTTTAAGTCAGGTCTGAAACAAATTTCTTAAGTCTGTCCCATATCTTTTTCTTTTTCTCAGAATCCTCTCCGTCACCGAATATATCGTTCCGTACCGCGTATTTTACAAGCCCGATAGCAGTAAAATAGTCTTCCGTAAAATCTTCGGCTTTACCTTTAACTCCCGTTACTTTTCCCTTTACGGTTCTTGAATTGTTGATCTCGGAGAAAAGCTTATCCGCTCCGTTCAGCCTGCTTCCCGGCCCTGTGATTATTACGGGCGAATGTATCTGCCTCTGATACGAACCCTTATAGATCTCTCTTGTTACAAAATCATAGATCTCTTTCAACCTTGCTTCAGTGATCTTTGAAATATGCTCCTCGGTATATTCATTTTTTTGTGCGGACGAGTTCGGCACTTCGATGATCTTTTCCTGGTTCGCATCCTTTGAAAAAGCATTGGCATTTTCTTTTTTTATTGCGTTCGCCGTAGCGTAATCGGTTTTTAATAAAATTTTCAGATCCTTTGTAATGTTACCGGAGCCGAAAGGGATTACTTTAGCCATTCTCAAAATTCCGTTAAGATATACAACCAGTTCGGTTGTCTGATCCCCCAGCGAGATCACTATAGCACCCGCCTCTTTATCTTCCTCGTCAAGCACAGCTTCCGCTGTCGCAAGAGGCGCGAAAACCACCTTGTGATTATCTATCGAGTAGCTTTCGGGAATACTTGTCAGATTTTCCATGTTCGATTTATCTGTCTGAATAACGTAAACGCTGCTTCTTAACTTCACGCCGTACATATCTATAGGATTCTGCGTGGCAGGCTGATCGTCTATCTGATATTCCTGCGGTATTGAATGAAGTTCGACTTTATCATCTTTATTATATGCTGTCATTTTTGCGGCTTTAAGAACATCATTCACATGGTTTTTAGTTATCTTTACCCTTCTGTCTTCGTTCTCCTGCTTCCATAACGGTATGGTGGAGGTGCCCGAATACGAATTGACATTATCTCCCGATATCGAGAGAACAAAGTAATCGATCTGTTCCGAAAATTCCAGTTTCAGTTTATCCATAAGCGTTCCGAAAGCTTCTTTTGCTTTCACAACATCGATAACCGTACCCTGTTTTGACGCTTTATGCGGCAGCTTAAACAACTTGAGCACTGTGATCTCATCAGTTTCCGCGTCTTTTACGCATAATGCCGCTTTTAAATATTTACTTCCGAGATCTATTCCCAGTATGTACATCACATCTCTCCGTATTGTTTATCCGCAAGCTTGAACTCTCTCAAAACGACCTGATCGTCGAATCTCAGATCTATGTAGTCAACTTTTCCGAACGGAATACTGTTATATTCCTCTTTTAAGAAATTTTCAAGAATAACTATTTTTTTACGGAAATCATCTTTTCCGATTATGATCCTGGTACTCGATTTATTGAGATAAAGCTCTATGCCTTTTTCTGTGTATTCCGCTTCAGAAATCTGATGGTACATAAGAGGGCTTTTTTCAAGCGATATGTTTAAGAACTCAACAAGTTCGGAAGAAACTCCGGAATTTATAATGGGTAGATCATACCCGCTTTCGGGTTTTACTTTGCACAGGGTTTTACCTTCGCGGTCAACATAAAACAGCTCTCCTTCATTTTTCACGAAAGCAAGCGGTTCGGTCTCTTTTATATCTATTATAACAGCAGCCGGATATACAAGGGTGATGCTGGATGATTCGATATACGGAGATTCGTTCAGCAGTTTTACCGCCGAAGCTCTGTCTATATCCATTATCCTGGTTCCTTTTTTAATCTTAGATATCCCGATGACCTGTGAAGGATCCAGCAGATTTTCGTTCCTGACGATTATCTTTTTAAGGTCGAATATATTTGTCTGATTGTATTTTATAACCCCGATTATGATGCCCGTTATAACAGAGATGCAAAATGAGACGGCGAACATCCACATAACTACGATCCTGACTTTAACATATACCTTTTTCAGAAAATTCATTTTGACCCTTCCCCTTTAAATCCTACGAATATCACTTCTTCCTCAAGCATAATATTAAACTTTTTGTAAACCTCATTCTTAATAATTTTTATAAGCTCGAGAACATCACCTGATGTTGCGTTTCCCGTATTTACGATGAACCCGGAATGCATATTGGACACCATAGCTCCGCCCACTGATCTGCCTTTAAGTCCGCATTCCTCAATAAGCTTTCCCGCATAATTATCCTTAGGTCTTTTGAAAACCGATCCGCATGACGGCAGATGGATCGGCTGAGTCTGCTTTCTTTTATTAGTGATCTCTTTCATCTTATCTTCGATTTCAGATTTTAGTCCTTTGCTCAGCTTAAGTACAGCTGAAACAACTGTCGTTCCGCGCAGGTTCGACTGCCTGTAGCCGAAAACCATCCGGTCGCGGCCTATACGCACGACTGAACCGTTTTTTAAGATCATTGCTTCATGAACATATTCCGATATTTCTTTTCCGTAACATCCGGCGTTCATAATTAAAGCGCCGCCTACCGTTCCCGGCACACCTGCAAGTTCTTCAAACCCGGTAAGTGAATTTTTAAGCGCGGTTTTAGCAATCTTATTCATGGTACAGCCCGCATCAGCTGTAATGAATTCTCCGGATACGCTTATATTTTTCATATTTGCAGACATATCTATCACGCACCCGTCAAACCCCTCATCCGATACAAGGATGTTCGAGCCGTTCCCCAGAATAAAATATTCTGTACCGGATGTTTCGCATATGCTTATAAGTGACGTAAGCTCTAAAATATTCTCAGGGGCAGCGAATATTCGCGCAGGCCCGCCGATCTTATAATAAGTGTGCATGCTCATCGGTTCTTCAAGCATTACTGTTTTTACCGTCTTTTTTATTTCCTCAATTATTTTCATTCTTGACCAGCTCTTTTTTTAACCTGTAAAGAATTTTATTTATCTCGCCTGCGCCCATGCTTACAACAAGATCTCCAGGCCTGATTTCTCTTTCAAGCACAAGATAAAGATCTTCAAAATTATCGAATACTGTGGTTTTCTTCCTCTCTTCTTCATTCATATCAAGATAAATGTTCTTGCTCGAAACTGAAGGATCGAATTTTTCTCTAGCAGGATAGATATGGGATATAAAAACAATATCAGCATCGTGAAAACTGCCCGCAAAAGCTTTTGAGTGATATTTTGTTCTTGAATAAAGGTGCGGCTGGAACAGCACTATCATCCTTCCCGCGTGATTCAGACGCAGATTCTCAAGCGAATTCTTTACTTCTGAAGGATGATGACCGTAATCATCGATCAGAGTATAATCATCATCCGTGTAAATAATCTCCTGCCTTCTCTTGACCCCTTTAAAATACAAGGCAAGTTCCGCTATTTTTTCACCTTCTATTCCGTATTCAGAAATAAGGGCTGCGGAAGCGAGCATGTTATAAACATTTAGCATTCCCGAGTAAAAATATTTTAATTTCGCTATGATCTGCCCTTTTTTGATCAGGTCGAACTCGGTATGAAAATCCATAAATCTTATATTTGATGCTCCGTAATCACATCTGTTCTTAATTCCGAAGCTGACTTTTTTTCCTTCATATGACCCCACAGTCTGAATCGTAGCCTCATCATCCCCGTTATAAACCATGATCGATCTGCCGTTAAGTTTTGATATGAGTTCTCCGAAGCAGCTTTTTAATCCGTCGATATCACCGTAAATATCCATATGATCGTCATCAATGTTCAGAATTATCAGATCCTGCGGATACATTTTCAGAAAACTTCTGTCGTATTCGTCAGCTTCTAGAATTATATGATCCCCCGTTCCTTTATAGTAGTTGGAATTCATGCTGACGGTCTCCGCGCCTATCAGAGCCGTCGCGTTGATTTCCGGATAATTGTTAAGCATATCGGCAAGCATGGTGCTGGTTGTGCTTTTTCCGTGCGATCCGCTTACCAGAACTGCATGACTTTCTTTTGTAATGAGCCCGAGGAATTCTGCCCGTTTTAATAACGGGATATTATTTTTTTTAGCTGAAACAAATTCAGAGTTGTCCTCCTTAACCGCCGAGCTGTAAACTACAAGATCGACATCATTTTCCACCTGTCCGTGCCCTTTTTCGGGATATATTCCTTCATTTCTAAGTATATGAAAATTTTCCGGGTTCAGATCCGAACCAGTGACTTTAAATCCTTTCAGCTTTGAATGAATAGCGAGCGGAAGCATTCCCGCACCGCCAATTCCGATAAAGTGTATTTTCATATTTGCTCTAAGAATGCTCAACTTTCGTGTCCGCTTGTTTACTTTTATACGAGATGTTTAACAGTACTCCGATACTGTACATTGTCATAATGAGAGATGTGCCGCCGTAACTTACAAGAGGAAGAGGCAGTCCGGTAGGCGGCACAAGGCCGAGAGTGATACACATATTGAACAAAGAGTATATCAGAATAGTGAGCGTTATCCCGGATGCCAGTATAAAACCGTAGTAATCCGGAGCTTTTGATGCGATCCTAAAACCTCTAAACATTATTATAATGTAAACGCCAATGAGAAGAACAGTTCCGATAAGCCCCAACTCATCGCCGATTATAGAGAAGATGAAATCATTGTGGGGTTCAGGGAGATAGAATTCCTTTTGTCTTGATTCTCCCAGACCGACCCCAGCGATCCCTCCGTTACCGAAACCGAGAAGCGACTGTTCGACCTGCCATCCTTTTCCTGATGTATCCACGCTCGGATCAAAAAAAGTTTTGATCCTGTCCATTCTATAAGGCTGCATGATAGCGATAATTATTATCGCAGGGATCAGAAGTATCAGCGACGAAAAAAGATGCTTCATTTTCATTCCGCCGATATAGAACATTGCGTATCCGATCGCGAATATCATCATTGATGTTGAAAATGCCGGCTGGAGAAATACAAGCCCGACTATAGCGCACAGAATTCCCAGATGAAATACATATCCTTTTAAAAATTTCTCCAGTTCTGACCTGTACTTATTAAGGCTGAACGCGAAATAAAACACTATCATGTTCTTCGCTATTTCAGACGGCTGGAACCCGAATATCCATCTTTTAGCGCCTTTTATGCTGTCTCCGTGGTTTGAAACGAGCAGGTAAACGAGAGACAGGACTGTAACGGTCATTCCTATATATATAACATACTTGTTGTTATAAATTTTGTAATTCAGGACCATTCCCGCTATTAGTGCAACAAGAGCGATCAGCGCGTTCTTGATCTGGCTTGTGATGAAATAATTCTCATTATTGAATTTTTCCGCAGCGATGAATGATCCGGCGCTCATTACCATTATTGACCCGAAAACAAGAAGTATCAAAACCGTTGTAAGGAGAAAAAAATCGTATTTCGTTCCTTCTTCCATTGTTGATTTTGCGAACATGATCTACTCTTCCATTAATTTTTCAAGTTTCATTCCCCGTGAACCTTTCACTGCTATTCTCGTTCCTTGTTCAGAGATCTCCGTAAACCTCTTTTTCAACTTGTCAAAAGTGTCAAAATACTGCACCGATCCGCTGAATTTCCCCGCGGAGTAAGCTGATCCCATTTCTATGCCGTAAAGAAGAACTTGTGAAAAACCCAGACTTTCCGCAAGTTCCGCTATGCGTAAATGCGATCGCGCGGATGTAGCGCCGAGTTCGAGCATATCGCCAAGAATTACGGTAAAATCCTTACCCATCGAAGAAATATCATTAAGAAAATTTTCCATTGATGTCGGATTTGCGTTATAGCAGTCAAGTATTACCTGCGAATTGCCGTATTCAGAAAGTTCATACCTTTTATCCGACGGCTTATATGAACGTAGCGCGATTGAAATCTCTTCCGGAGTAACCCCGAGTTCATAAGCTATTGACGCAGCTGCAAGAGCATTTTTCAGATTCAGTCTGCCCGGAATGTTTAGAACTGCCGAGTATCCTTTAAAATTGAATTCCGGAAATCCTTTTTCATTTGTCTTGATTTCTTCAAATTTAATATCCGGTCTGCCTGAAAATCCGAATGAAGTGATTTTACCCTCATTCCAGTATTTTAAATACTCGTCGTCAGTGTTTACGAATATCTTTCCGCCTTTAATATTCAGATACTCGAAAAGTTTACTTTTTTCAGAAAATACTCCTTTTTTATCTACGAAAAATTCCAGATGCCCTTCTCCGATATTGGTTATCATACCTAAATCAGGATCTGAAATATCACAAAGGTATTCTATTTCCCCGAAATGGTTCGTTCCTAGCTCAACTATAGCGATCTCTGTTTCATCATTAATAGAGAAGAGCGTAAGCGGAACGCCTATCTGATTATTGTAATTCTTGAATGTAGAAACTATCCTGAATTTTTCGGAAAGGATTCCTGCCAGTATCTCTTTTGTAGTTGTTTTTCCGTTTGTTCCGGTTATTCCGATTACCTTCGCTTTATGCTTACTTCTCCATATCTTTGACATGCCGCCCAGAGTCGTTTCGACATTTCTACTATAAATGACCGGAAAATTTTTGCTGTTCACATATCCTGAACAGACAACAGCCGCGCACATCTGCTTTTCATTTGCCTGAATTATAAAATCGTGCCCGTCCGAGTTCTGACCCTTAAGCGCAAAATATAGGTTTCCAGGCGTGATCAGCCTTGAATCTGTTTTACCTCCGGTTACAAAAATATCCTTACTGATATTTTCGAATCTTTCAATTCCGGGCGCATTTAAAAGTTCTGACAATCTAACCATTTGTCATCCCGGTTAAGTTTTTTATTACATCTGAATCGGAGTAAGGATACTTTACGCCTTTTATTTCCTGATATTTTTCATGGCCCTTACCCGCAATCAGTATTATATCCCCTTTTTCCGCATGATCTATGCTTCTTTTTATTGCTGTTCTCCTGTCGCTTTCGATCTCGAACGAACCTGAAATTATACCTGCTGTGATCTCTTTAATTATGCTGTCAGGATCTTCGTCTCTCGGATTATCGCTTGTTACAATTGTCAGGTCTGAATTTTCACACGATATCCTGCCCATAACAGGACGCTTTTCTCTGTCTCTGTTACCTCCGCATCCGAAAACCGTTATCAGTTTCCCTTTTTTGAACTCATTTATAGTTCTTATAGCTCTTTCAAGCGCGTCAGGGGTATGGGCGTAATCAATTATTATCTGGAATTCCTTATCATATATTTTTTCCATTCTGCCGGGAATGTAAACCGGCGTTTTGAATGCTTCAACAATGTCTTCTGCCTTGAGACCCAGATCTAGAGCGCAGAGGATCGCAGCTGCGGAATTGAATGCCTGAAATCTGCCGTTCAAGTTTGTTTTGACTTTATATTCTCTGTTTCCGCGGCTGTAAGCTATTTCCATTCCTTCATTATGATAAGATACACTTTTTATCATCAGATCGGCATCTTTTCCCGATGCGGAAAATGTCATAACCTTATAGCCGGCAGCGTTTATAAAAATGTCTGAATAAGGATCGTCAATATTGATGACCGAAAGACCGCCCTGCTTCAGATGTTTAGAAAAAAGCGTCGATTTTGCTTCGGCATATTCGTCCATGGTCTTGTGAAAATCTAGATGGTCCTGTGTGAGATTTGTAAAAACCGCCCTGTCGAACATTATATCTTCTACTCTGTTCAAACTTAAAGCATGCGAAGAAACTTCCATTACCGCGTGCTTTACCCCTGAATCAGCGATCTCTTTGAAGTATCTCTGAAGAAATACAGCATCGGGAGTTGTTCTTGAGGGAATGAAATTTCTCCTGCCCAGATCATACTCGGTTGTGCCCAAGAGACAGCATCTTATTTTATTCTGCTGAAGAATATGCCTGTAAATATAGGCGGTTGATGTTTTTCCGTTCGTTCCGGTAATTCCGGTCAGATTTAGCTTTCGGGCTGGTTCTAAATAAACGCTTCCGGCGACCGCCGATTGAATTATTCTGGAATTGTCAACCTTTATATATGTAATTCCCGGATGCATTTTCTTTATCTCAGTTTCATAGATCACGGCTACAGCACCAGAATTTACCGCGTCTGAGGCAAAATCCGCACCGTCGCTCGTCAGTCCTTTTACGGCAATAAAAACAGAATCTTTAAACTTCTCTCTGGAATCAGAAATTACATGAGAGATCTCTCTATCTTTATAATTTTTCAGATCTGAATATTTGATCTTGTTTAGTATTCCGCTGAGTTTCATACTATTTTTTTTCCGCCAGTACTTTAGGTTTTTCCTGTTCAGGCAGCCTGCAGTAAAGGCTGCATCTCTCGGAACCGGTTATCTGATCTTTTATTATATCCGATTGTTTATATACACTCCCTTTACCTATTATGACAGTTTCGATATCCAGAGAGTGAAGAAGTTTTACAGCTTCTCTTACCGACAAATTAACTGCGGAAGGAGTAAGTTCGAGTTTCTCATCTTTCCTGATGTTTTTCCCTGTGCCTGATAAAACCAGAAGTTCTTTTTCTTTTATCAGGCTGAAAGGAGCTTTTGACTGATAAGCTATCGAATCTTCCTCGTTTTCAATTCTAAATAATATACCTTTTTGTTTTAACACCTTTTCAGCTTCGCCTGTTCTCATACCTGTAAGATCAGGTACTTCGATCATTTTTATACCCTTAGAATTGTCAGCATAGGATTTTGACCGGTTATCGTCATATATACGCTGAACGATATTCCTGAATGCCGGAGCGCATACAGTTCCCCCGTAAATGCAGCCTTTAGGCGAGTCAATCATCACATAACATACAAGTTTCGGATCATCGTAAGGCACCATTCCTATAAAACTCGCGTCATACGCGCTTTTAGAATACTTTCCGTCGGTAACTTTTTGTGATGTCCCTGTTTTTCCGCCTATCTTCAATCCCGGTATATCGGCATTTGTACCTGTACCTTTTTCTACAACATATCTAAGAAGTTCTCTTACCCTTGAAGCGGCACCCGCGCTTATCACTTTTCTAACGGTCTGAGGTTCAAATTTTTCGACAATCTTATTCTCCTGATCAATAATTCCCTTCACTATCATCGGCTTAACAAGATTGCCTCCGTTGGCTATTGCGCAATATGCCGTAACAAGCTGAAGAGGAGTAGCGCTTATCCCCTGCCCGAAACTCATCGTAGGCATGGTTGTCTGCGACCATGATTTTACTTTTCTTAAAGAACCCTTGACCTCTCCGGTAAGTCCTATCTCTGTTTTATTACCGAACCCAAAATCCCTGAGATATTCATAATATGTGTTTTTATCTAATCTTGATAAAGCCTGAAGAGTACCGATATTGCTGGAATTCGCTATCACATCTTTAAAACTCATCATTTCCACAGGATTCTTATGAGAATCTTTTATCGTGAATCTTCCTATTTTATAACCCTTATTGCTGCACATGAACATATCGTTCTCATTAACAAGACCCTCTTCGAACAGGATCGCGGCCGACAGGCTTTTAAATGTGGAACCCGGTTCGTAAAAATCTGTGATAGCCTTGTTTTTCCTGGCAAAAGGGTCATAGTCTCCCGGTTTGTTAGGATCAAAGTCCGGGTAACTAGCCATTGCAAGGACTTCTCCCGACCTCGGTTCCATCACGATAGCCACTCCTTTCTGCCCTTTCCATTCAACAACAGCTTTAGTCAGCTCGTCTTCAACGATCGCCTGATAGTTATCATCGATCGTCAGCACGACGCTGTTTCCAGGAACCGGATCGCGCCTGTTAATTTCTGTACCGAACGATTTTTTTTGTTTACCGTCTTTAAAAATGTATTCCCATCCGTCTTTTCCGGAAAGATGGTTTTCATATTCTTTTTCTATTCCGCTTAGTCCCTTTCCGTCAATATCAATATATCCCAATATCTGACCGGCGGTTTTTCCCTGAGGGTAAACTCTGTTGGGTGTTACTTTGAACGATGCAGCTGAGCTTTCTTCTTCATTAAGTATGTTAAGTACCTGCAGTCTCTCTTTCTCGGTCAGATCGTCCGCGACCCACACGAACCCGTTTTTCTTTTTGAGCTCTTTCAGATATTTTTCTTTATCGTCTCCGGTAACAGAGGAGATTCTTTCAGAAAGATCATTTTTGTTTTTTACGAATTTC